>NZ_JBFSTC010000004.1:0-122641 GCF_041466605.1 Vibrio sp. 10N.247.310.17
AGAGAAGCTGCTTAATAAGCAAGCAAATGATGACAACTACCTTGAAAAACACCGCTCTTGGTCTTGTTGCACTCGCTTTATCCAGTTGATGTCTGTTTTCAAAGCCGCAATCGTGCCGAGGCTTGAGACTCAGCCTGTAATAAATGCAATGACCAACGCATCAAGAAACGCCATCACTTCGTTTTCCATCGAGATCCGTAATATTCAAGTAGGTATCGCACCATGGCGCGTAATTGGGAATAAAAGACAAAATGAATGAAACGAACGCTCTAATAAACAACAAAGTGTTTTGATAAAATTGAGCTTAAAAAGTGACACTGCAACATAACTACCCTCCACTTTAATTGACGAACAGTAACAGTGGCCTCGTGACTCGTTGTCACAGCAAGCCATAAAACTCGCACACATAACTCTGATTACGACAAACCGAACCACAGTAAATTTAACTGTATAAATATACAGTTAAATTGATACCCCCGCAAAAACCACACTTATCGAGTGAATAGCATTCAAAACCAACGCCATGCGTACAGAATTTGTTCTAAAAATCAGTTTAATCATTAACTTTTCTGTATAATCTTCAATTCAATTTTAACTATTGGGTTCGAATGTGAATACTCGATAGAATCTCTGTTTGCGGTGACATCACGCATAACCACAAAGTTACATGTATGGATGATTAACATTTTGAGCGACAACGTATTCAGGCAAATCAATATATTCCTTTCGGTTTTTTGCCTCGCTGCCACTCTACTGTCGTTTATCTCTTACCATATGATCATGGATCAAAACTACGTTATCACTCCAGATAGATTCCCTACACTCGTTAACACTGACCAAGAACATAATGGTGGCACCAAAGGGGGGCTGTATAAGTCAGAAGACACCATTGAGTTACAGTGTGACTTTAAGCGTACCTATAGCTCGCCATTCTGTGAGATTGAGTTCGTTATCTCTACGGAAGGTAAAGGTCTGGATCTCTCAGTGTATGACTCAGTGACCATCAATATGGATTACGAAGGCCAAGAACAGCCAAGGTTTCGCTTTTACATTCGAAATTACGACGAGAATTACAGCGTTCAAGGTGACGCTATGTCTAATAAGTTCAATCGTTTAGATTTCTCGTTACCCGATAGAAAACACATCGACTTAGATTATTTCAATGTCCCTTTATGGTGGATCGACTATTACAACCACCCTATTACTAATAGCGCCGTAGACGTTACCAACGCAGTGTCGGTTGAGTTAGGGCTTGGTGCTAGCACACTTGATGGGCACCATAAACTGACAGTACAAAGCATCGTTTTTCACGGCAAGACGATCGACAAGTTTGTACTAGGAAAACTCTTAATTAGTTTATGGGTGCTGTATGCGATTTACTATATATCTTGTGCGTTATATCTAGCCAGAAGAACAAGAACAGATGCCGCACAGCAACAACGTTTGTTGACTCAAGAAATTGAAGAGCTAAAGATAAAGGCTACAACCGATCCGTTAACCGGCTGTAGGAACAGAACTGAAGCTTTAGATGCTTTCTATGATTTTGAATGGTTAGCCCAGCAAGGAAAAACAATTCACATCGCTTTGTTTGATTTAGACCATTTTAAGCAAATCAATGATCAACATGGCCATGAAGTGGGTGACAAAGTACTTATTCAGTTTGTCGCAACGGCGAACGAGAGTCTTGGTGAGCAATATTTACTTTATCGCTGGGGTGGTGAGGAGTTCCTTTTAGTTTGCCTGGAGCAAACTGCGCTACAGTGTAACGAATCTATCAATAATCTATACCTAGCAATCGACCAAAGCGTTTGGCCTAAAGCGCTTAAAGTAACGACTTCGACTGGAGTAACACAGCTTAAGCAACATGAATCGATACGTTCTGCAATTAAACGTGCAGACAAGGCACTCTACCAAGCGAAAGACAACGGACGAAACCAAGTCGCAAAGTTGTACTAAAGCTCGCTTGACTAGACTGCAGTTACACATTCAACTCTCTGCCAATACCCAATCAAGACGCCATTAATACCCTGTCGATATCTACTGTCCATTTAAGCCGCCGTTAGATTTTCAACGCAGACTAAAGAAGCCAAAAGCTTTACTGTCTCATTAGGGTTCTAATCGATATGTACGCCTCTAAGCGCGCTCTCACCATCGGTAATAACACATTCTGTAGTAACGCCATTAATCGCATTCTCAGGTTGAGATGTATCGTTTCTAAGCTTCCTAACTACTTGTTCTAAACCGCACATATCTGGCTAGTAAAAGCTTTCTCTAAGCAGTCGTAAGTCACTCGCGGTATCGGTTTTGAACATTACCGTCGTTACTTATCTCGCGCTGCTCTTCGAGGAAATCCTTATTATTCTGCTCCCGTCACGCTTCTAATCACGCACTCTGACCCACTAAAAATGGAAGTCACAACGTCACTATCCTTAAAAAACGCCATAGATTTAACTACTTAGACATGGTGACATAAATACTGACACCCAAAATGATAGTTGTATTGTTTTCAGAGCTTGCTGTAATTTAATTACAAATAGGAGCCAAGAAAAGCCTGATAAGTGGATTACTCCAACGTAACTTACTGAATAAACGGCATTTAATGGTTTTGAATAGTTCGGGGTTTAGGGTAACTAAAGAGTTGGTATGTACGAGGTAATATACTAGAGGGTAATATATTTAGTTATAGTGCGCTAAGGTGTTAAAAAAGAAGGGCTAATGCCCTACTCTTCTTTATTACTCATTTCTTCACGAATTTGCTCAGCAACGATTTTGATAGCTTGTGCTGTGCTGATGCCCTGGGTCATCATTTCTTGAATTCGTTCAACAGCTTTCTGTTGTTCTTCGTGAGAAAGGGTTGGTAAGTCGTTTAGCATAGTCTGCTCCTTTATTTAGGAGCAGAACTATATAAGGACTGTTAGTAACTAGCAAGGAAATTGATTGATGCACCCATTGCATTTTCATTTGTGTAGTTAGCACTTAAATCTAACTGGAACAAATTGAGTGGCGACAAACCAATACCTGCAGTGACTGTACCTTCTGAACCAGAGTATGCCAAATTCTTGTAGTACCCTGCCCTTAGCTGAAGCTGACGTAAAACATCAACTTCTGTACCAACGCGAATCATCTGTTCATTATCTTTGAACGAAGTAAACTTTTCGGTTTCATTTAAGTCATAGTCGACACTAAGCGTGAAGTAGTCCGCTACGATACCAGCACCTACGGTATATACTGGCTCTAGTTTGTATGCGTATTGGCCACCGACTTTGTGTGTCACATCGCTGGTCGTCGTACTCGTTAAAGTTTGAGATGTATCTTTGGTATTGATATCTCTAGATATTAAGTTGGTAGCCGAAAAGCCAACTCGAAATGGACCTGTGAACCAAAGCGCGCCAGCATCCATATTAAAAGAAGTTTCACCTTCACCATTGTCTCTTACATCAGACAAATCGTAGCTCTTAACAGAAGCAACGTAGTTGTATGTGTAAATACGTTGAAGTTTAGGCGTGATACCAAATGAAATATGCTGCCCCATAAAGGTTTGATATTTAGCGAGAGTTAATCCAACTTCGGTAACACCAATAGCAACGGCTTCTACCGTCGACAACTCAAGTTTATCGGCATCTGTCGCTGACGCTTCATTGTAAACATTTGGTGTAGCAAACGATTCTGTATAGGCTTTGCCGAATAGGTTAGCCGCTATAAATTGATTTGGGATAGCGAATGCGACAACACCACCAAGTTCAACATTAGCTTGGTTACCATCGAGTTTTTTAAGAGCTGCATCTAAATCTGCAGTGTTTGTCGCAGCCAGAGCGGAATCAATATTTGATTTCATGTCTTGGGGGTCATTATAACTACCACCAAAACTTGGCGTGATCATACCCATATCATCGTTACGACGATAAATAGCAACAAGTGCTGGGTTATAGAATGGAGCTGTTAGGAAGTTTGCTGAAACAACACCAACACCACCCATCGCATCACCACGCGCTTCAATGGCGTAGTTTGCTGCTGAAAGAGGAAGACTGGCGAATGCAATTGATGCTGCGAGTAGTTTAGTTGTATTTTTCATGCCGTTTATCTTTGTTAGATCCCTTACATTATTAACGGCTCAATTCTAAATTACTTTAGCTACTCTTCGCTAGAAATATCATAAGTTTTACTGATAGTTTGTGCTTGCTCTATCGCTATGTCACCTTGCCAGCGCGAATGTACCATTGATACAGCTAAAACATAACGATCATTGGGCAGTTCTTCACCCGTTAAATTGGTCGGATAATCGGATTCATAACTTTTACCCCACACCTGCTTATATCGTTCATCGACATAATCGTACAAACCTACGTCTAGCTTTGGTAATGGGCAGTATGGGTTCAGCAGTGCTTTTTTATCGATCAACCAAGAGTCTTTAGATGCCCAACGAACTTGTTGACGCATAACCACTTCACCAAGAATGACCCAAGTGCTCCAGGAGTTACCGCTATTTCCTTTTACAGTCAGGCGATAAAGTCCGGAATCAAGTTGAGACGCTAAGCTATAACGTTTGCTGTATACACTCACTGAAGTGTTATTGATTACAGGGTTACCTTTGGTGAACTCACTATCAGACGAAACGACCTTGTCGACCCACTTCTCAAAGGTGATGTCTTGGATGTTGCTTTCCGATTCAACGTCAATCGCCACACGGAATGTTTCCCTGCCTGGGCTTTGGATAATGTGTCTTTTCACGACGACCGAGCTTATCCAGTCCGGTAAAGTGTTTTTGGTGAGCGTTTTCCCACAATCTTTGTTCAATGCTTGCTCGAACAGCTGATTGAGATGATCTTCGCGAGATTGCGAAGCGTTGATTTGCCAAACTTCCACTAGTGAATCAAACATCAATGCTAAATCATTATCTAGCAGGTGCTTGTGCACTTGTGTCAGCGCATCACTGTCCTTAAACCAATCGGCTGCGTGTGCAGTATTGATGACGCTTGATAAAATGAGTAGTGGAAGTAAGGCTTTTTTCATTACGCTTTCATCTTGTAGCCAACGCCACGTAAGGTTTCAATTTCTAAACCTGGCAACTTCTGTCTTAGTTGCAGAACGTGCGTGTCTACAGTACGAGTTGTTGGGAAGTGGTTGTAACCCCAAACGTGGTCTAGTAGCTCATCACGAGTAAACACTCGACCAAGATTACTTGCCAAGAATAATAATAGATCAAATTCCGTACGCGTTAACGTGACTTCCAGTTCGTTAAAAAACACTTCACGTGTTGCTTTGTCAATTACAAGGTTTTGAGCCATTACTTTTGATGCATCTTGATCTTCAGCATCAGGTAGGCGTAGTTGTGCACGGATTCGAGCAAACAGTTCAGCTTCTGCAAATGGTTTCGTTAGGTAATCATTCGCACCTGAGTCTAGGCCGGCTACTTTGTCTTTTACTGTTACGAGAGCCGTTAGCAAAATAACTGGGATGTCTTTCTTTTTCTTCCAACCTGGAAGTGAATCTACTGAGTCACCATCAGGAAGTTGACGGTCTAGGATCACAAGATCCGCTTGTTCCCAATAGCCTTCAACTTCAGAGATCAGCTCGGCATGTAAACATTCATATCCAGCTTGCTCAAGGCTAACTAATAAACCGTCAGCTAAATTTTTATCGTCTTCAACGAGAAGCAATGTCTGTTTCACAAGGTATCTCCAAAATAAATGTTGTTGGGGGGCCGATAAGCGTCATGTGACCGCCCATTTTTCCGACCATAGATTCTACTATCGTCAGACCTAAACCGAGTCCACTCTTACTTACGAATGGCTTTCTTAGTTGCCCCCAATCTTTACGAGACAAGTCTCCATTATCTATAACTTTGAATGTCAGCTTCTTGTCAGAAGTATTCAGTTCTAGTATCACTGGGGCAACACCGTATTTCACGGCATTTCTGATCAGGTTATCGATACACGTTCCTAACCAATATACGTTTACTTTTGCAGCAATATCTTTGTTTACGCGGAGTTCAATGCCCGGAGCAAAGTCTTCTTCAACTTTGTATTGAAGCCACTCTTCAACACTTGGCACCCACTCTGTTGCAAGCGGTTGGTTGTCTGATTGCAAATAGTCTTTACTTGCTTCTGCCAACTGCCTTAAACGGCGTGTATCTTCACACAACCTACGAAATTCATCATATACCGATTCTGGCAAGTGTTCGAACTCTCGCCTAAACCCTTCAACCGTCAATGACAAACTCGCAATCGGTGTTCTTAATTCATGCGTTAGAATTTGAAGAACCAGCATGCGGCTCTTCATCTCTTGTTTTTTACTGTTCCAACGGTAAACCGCCCACCCCAACACGAGTAGGATATTGGCAATCACCAAAATAAACATGGCGATCTGCAGAAGCTCTGAATGATCTTCTATTTCCCAACATACATTGCCGCGCTGGACGAAACAGCTGTTGCCTTCTGAGGACAAACTAAAGGATAAGCCCGCGAGCGTAGCATTTTCGTTCCAAACTGATTCTTTATACAGGTAATATCTATCGCCGCGCTTGACCCACATTTCATCAAGCTCAACAAACATACTCGCACCCGCTAGCAAAGCTGTTATGGCTTCGTTGTCCATCTTCTGTAGACGAGACAGTAGTTCATCGTGTTCTGTGTTCGGTCGCTCTTGAATGTGCATGTAGCGCTTCAACGAGTCAAATTTCTCTGGGTATAACTCAACGTAGCGTGCGGCATATGAACCGCCACCGGGATGAATCAAACCACTTCGAGTAAACCAACGATCAGAAAGTTTAGTCCCTTTACACATTGCACGAGTAAAGACCAAAGGCTCTGTGATTAGAGGACTTAAGGGCAACTTTCCGCTGCATGTTTTTGATAACCGGTATAAGCGTTGGATGTCTTTTAGTGGGTATTCAGCAGTTTGCGGCAGCATAGAAGACGGCATGATCAAGCGAGTCGGGTAATCAGCCTGAAGCAGTCGAATATCATAAGATTCAATTGCCATTTCATGATCAAAAAGTTTAGTGAAGTTATCGATACGCTCAGGTAAAGAGTCAGCAAACGCGTTCACTGAAACGGATAATGTAGCGATAAGCAGAGTAAATGTTCTTTTGATGATCACAAACCAACGCAAATTCATATAGATCAATCAAATATATACCATTCGTTATCAAAGATAAATTTATAACCGCATGAAAAACCGTGCTAATGACGAGTTATAGCGACAAATTCGATCATATTAGGGCTATGTTGCACAGCTGTACTCGCTTAATCGTTTGAGTCGTTATAACTTCATTCAAATGAGTTTACGGCCGTCTATCGGACTGTGCTTATTGCTTATGGGCCATAGATTGCTGCTTATGGGTCATAGATTGTTGCTTTAGGATACAGCGACTTTCAGATGAACAAAAAAAAAGGAGCTCTAATGAGCTCCTTATTTAGTTACGACTTAATGCTTTTGCTTAGAAAATACTTAAAAAGTGTTTCCTATAGATGCTCTAGAATACCGAGACAGCTCTGTTTCGCATCACCAAACAACATCTGTGTATTCTCTTTGAAGAACAGCGGGTTTTGTACACCTGCATAACCTGTGTTCATCGAACGTTTGAATACGATAACGTTCTGAGCATTCCAAACTTCAAGTACTGGCATGCCAGCGATTGGACTATTTGGATCTTCAAGTGCTGCAGGGTTCACTGTGTCGTTTGCACCGATAACCAAAACAGTATCGGTCTCATTGAAGTCATCGTTGAGTTCGTCCATTTCAAGAACGATATCGTAAGGTACTTTTGCTTCAGCAAGTAACACATTCATGTGACCCGGTAACCGACCAGCAACTGGGTGGATACCAAATCGAACATTGATGCCCTGCGCTCGCAGCTTCTCAGTGATTTCATGCACTGGGTATTGAGCTTGAGCTACTGCCATGCCATATCCAGGAGTGATGATGACTGACTTTGAGTTTTTAAGCATGTCAGCCACATCTTCAGCTGATGTTTCGCGGTGTTCACCTTGCTCTTCATCACCATCAGACACAACCACGTCTTGGCCGAATCCACCAGCAATAACGCTGATGAAAGAGCGATTCATCGCCTTACACATGATGTAAGAAAGAATTGCACCTGACGAACCAACCAATGCACCGGTTACGATAAGCAGATCGTTCGCAAGCATGAAACCTGCCGCTGCTGCTGCCCAACCAGAATACGAGTTCAGCATAGAGACAACCACTGGCATATCTGCGCCACCAATCGATGCCACTAGGTGGTAACCGAATGCGAATGCGATAAGAGTCATCACCATTAGCGCGAACATACTGCCGTCCGCTTTAACGAACATGATCATCAGTAGTGTAGAAACTACGATCGCCGCAAGGTTCCACTTATGCTTATGAGGAATGTTCAATGCAGACGAAGAGATAACGCCACGAAGCTTACCAAACGCAACAATAGAACCCGTGAACGTCACCGCACCGATAAACACGCCAAGGAACACTTCCACTAGGTGGATCACGTGCTCTGCATGAATATCAGCAGGGTTGATAGAAACAGTAGCAGGTGGATCAATGTAACTGTTGTAACCTACAAGTACTGCTGCCATACCTACGAAGCTGTGCAGAATTGCCACCAGCTCAGGCATTTCAGTCATTTCTACTTTTCTTGCGTAGTGGATACCAATACCACCACCGATCACCATAGCAATGATGATCCATACAATACCTGCAGAATGTGGGCCAAAGATCGTCGCGATCAACGCGATTGCCATACCCGTGATACCGTAATAGTTACCTGCACGCGCAGATTCCTGTTTCGACAACCCAGCCAAGCTCATAATAAAGAATACAGCAGCAACAATATAAGCTGCTTGTACTAATCCTTCAGACATCTGTCACTCCTTAGTCTTTACGGAACATTTCAAGCATACGTTTGGTTACGGTAAAGCCACCAAAGATATTGATACTTGCAATTAATACGGCAATAAATGATAAGAACGTGACAACGCCACTTCCTTGTCCTATTTGTAACAGTGCACCGACTACAATGATTCCTGAAATCGCGTTAGTTACGGACATCAAAGGCGTATGCAGAGAATGGCTTACATTCCAAACGACGTAATAACCCACCACACAAGCGAGTACAAAAACGGTAAAGTGAGATAAGAACGCAGCAGGAGCAACCGAAGCTACCCAAGCAAATGCACCTACAGCAACCGCCATGCCTGCCACTTTCTTAATTGGAGAAACCGGCTCTTCAACTTTAGGCTCCGGTTTAACCGCTTTGGGCTTAGCTTGTTGTGGTTGAGCTGAAACTTGAATTGGTGGTGCAGGCCAAGTGACTTCACCCTCTTTAACCACGGTAACACCGCGTAGCACGACATCTTCAAAGTCAATATTGATGTTGCCATCTTTCTCTTTGCAAAGCAGTTTCAGCAAGTTAACTAGGTTCGTTGCATACAGTTGAGATGATTGAGTCGGTAGTCGACCAACCATATCTGTGTAACCTACCACTTTCACGCCGTTAGCCGTTGTAATGACTTGATCCGCAACGGTATATTCACAGTTGCCGCCATTGGCTGCCGCAAGGTCAACAATCACACTACCAGCACTCATGCTGTCTACCATCTCTTTGGTAATCAGCTTAGGTGCCGGACGACCTGGGATCAGTGCCGTTGTAATGATGATATCGACATCTTTAGCTTGAGCTGCATACAGTTCTTCAGCTTTCTTATTGAATGCTTCAGACATCTCTTTTGCGTAGCCGTCGCCCGCGCTGGTATCTTCCTTGAAATCCACTTCCAAGAATTCAGCGCCCATAGACTCGACTTGCTCTTTTACTTCAGGACGAACATCGAACGAACGAACGATCGCACCCAAACTACCCGCAGCGCCAATTGCTGCTAGGCCAGCAACACCCGCACCAGCAACCAGTACCTTCGCTGGTGGAACTTTGCCTGCCGCCGTAATTTGACCTGTGAAGAATCGACCAAACTCATGCGCCGCCTCAACAACAGCACGGTAACCCGCGATGTTAGCCATAGAACTCAATGCATCTAACGCTTGAGCTCTTGAAATACGAGGTACAGAATCCATCGCCATCACGTTAATATTACGAGTGGACAATTGTTCCATTAATTCTGGGTTCTGAGCTGGCCAAATAAAGCTGACCAATGTTGCGCCATCTTGAAGAAGATCAATTTCATTTGTAGTTTCGTCAACGATCGGAGCGTTAACTTTAAAAATAATATCGGATTTCCAAGCTTCATCTACGGTGACAATTTTTGCTCCAGCTTGTTCATAAACTGCATCTTCAAAACTTGCTAACGCACCTGCTTGTGATTCAACACAAACTTCAAATCCTAATTTTAGAAGCTGTTCTACCGATTTCGGCGAAGCAGCGACTCGCGTTTCACCTGCGAGTGTTTCTCTTGGTACACCAATTTGCATAGCTATTCCTTGACTATTGGCACAATGACTTATTCGTTTGTATCTAACGACAACTAATACTTCAAGCGTTTTATTCAAAGAACAGGAAAAGTTATTACTTATAACGATTTGGATGGAATTGGAGCACTTCATTTGAAGAAATGACGCCTCTTTTGAGCCAAGAGGTCAAACCACTTGCAAATATTCCTTTAAATAACAACCTACTAGCTGTTCTTTGTTCCTAAAACTAAAAAGAGCTTTCAGCATATACACTGAAAGCTCTCTAAATTATGACCAACATCAATTCTAACCCTATTTGGTTAGCTAAAAATGTTATCGCCCATTTGGTCGATGAACATCTGCGATTTTTTAAGCATCAGTTCATCGGCATCTTGTTTGTTTGAAACAACATCTGAACGAATAAAACGATGGGTTTTGATTTCACCATCAAATTCTTTCTCGATTCGCCCAGCTACACGGTATTGACCAGATTCAGCAATGGCATCTTGATAGATATTGAAGCCTTTGTATTCGACTGGCTCAATTTCTACTTTTTGTTCGGTTTTTTCTTTGCCACTAAATAATCTAGAAAAGAATCCCACGTTTTTACTCCTTAAATGACCGCATTAACCGTAAACTATCATGACTGTTTACCGCTCAACAATGGCTTTTCATACCATTGTAATTCAACGTCATCATCAAAATTATGTTGACTAAAGATTACGGGTACATTGTCGTCACGCTCTCGTCTTCTGTCGTCAATGATCATGCTTTCTGCATTTTTGACCGCGATCTCACTATTTCGTTTATACAGCACCAATTTATCCTCTGGCAATGCCGATAGAAAATCGACATCGAAGCGAATATAGATGGGTTTAAGCTGACCCAAAGCCAAACACGCAAGATCGGCTAACTGCTCGTTGGTATAGCCAGAAACATACTCTTCTGTCGCTAATACATTTCCCACCAAAGTTTCCATATAGTTATGGACATCGACACTGATTTGCATATTACACCTCCATGTTGAGCGGTTGTTTCTAGTTTAATCGTTGTTACAGCTAATCATTGTTGTAACTAATTACCGTTGTTGCTAGCCGCTTCTGCAGTTAGGCGTATAACATCTGTTCATTGCTACTTAGGTAACCACCTAGCTCTTAAGCACAAACTATCTTAATTTAGTTAAGTATCAATAACGGCTGTTTCATTTATCATATATACTGTTTAGCTCGTTCTTAGGTTAATAGCAACTGAAACACATATAAATTTAATTGTACAATTAGCGAGCTATGATCATGTTTTTGCTATAATTTAATGAAAAAGCTTGGCAATTGCTTGTTTACCCGTATCCTACGTATAAAATTAAAATATAAGATCATCATTATAGTTAGGCTCACCACATAAATGACATCTTCTTTCGTCACGTCGAGCATATTTCGATTTTGCTTTCCCTTACTTCTATTAGCAATATTACTTGCAGGTATGAACAACGTCATCCTAGTGACGGATTCAAACTTAGGGTTTGCTAGCAACCTCCCATACATTCTATTGAGCGTTGCGGTTTTACTGTGCCACACATTTAAGCAAGGTCGTATGGCCATGGTGTCCTTAACCATGCTCGTCGCATACCTCATCATTCAAGTTCGTTTACAAACGCCACTCAACACAGGCACCACTCTATTAGAACTGTCTCTGTTAACCGCTTTAGTTCCTGTAACATGCTTACTGGTGTATGCCTTCCCAGATAACGGCGTTAACTCGAAATCCATGTTCCTATATGCTTTGGTTCTCGTTCTGTTTACGGTATGGGCGCAATTAATTGTTTCTCATTTCCAGTCAGGTGGATTTGAGTCATGGAGCGAAGGTATCCTGTTTATCGTTAACGGATTCTCGAGGCTACCTTTCGTTTTAGTGCTGTATAGCCTTTGTTTACTTGGCCTTACGTCGATTTTAGTTCTGGTATACAACCGCGCGATTGATGTTGTCGTATACAGCGCAATTTTACTTTCTACTAGTACATTCATATTTTTTGATGTGCAATACATCTCTAGTACGATGTTCTCGCTGTCTGGTACGCTATTCATTATCTATGTCGTCTCTGCTAGCCACGATATGGCCTTTAATGACCGTTTAACTAACATTCCAGGTAGACACGCACTAGAAGTGGATATGAAGCACTTAGGGCGAAAATACTCAATGGCGATGGTTGATATCGACCACTTCAAGAAATTTAACGATACCTACGGGCATGACATTGGCGACGATGTGTTGAAGTTGGTAGCACGTATATTGAGTGAAACAACCGGTGGTGCAAAAGCTTATCGCTATGGTGGTGAAGAGTTTACGATTATTTTTAAAGGCAAATACTCGGAACAGGTTAAAGAGCACCTTCAAGTTCTCATTTCGGAAGTACAAAACTACGATATGACGATTCGAAATAGCAACGATCGCCCTGACGACCATGAAGTCGGCATTAAAAAACGTGGTCAGAGCAACAAATCAACTGAAGTCGTAAACGTAACGGTGAGCATTGGGCTGTCTGATAGTAGAACCACTAAACAACCCGTAGAAGTCTTGAAACTTGCCGATAACGCACTGTACAAAGCAAAAGAAACTGGCCGAAACAAGCTGTGTGTCGATAGTTAAAGACGTTGAAAGTCTTGGAATGTAAAGCTCTGAACATCGTAATTTAACGGTGTGAACATCGAAAGCGTTGGTGCTTAGACTAGTCTTGGTTAAAGAAGATGACTAAGCTCCCTCCTTTCAAACTACTTCCGTAATTGATAGTAAACCCTATTCCTACATTGTCGACCCAGTCATTAAACAGATTTGGGTTAAGCAACCAACCTACACTACCTTCGTAGTAAGCTGTAGTGCCCATAGACGCGACAGTATCACCACCAATATCTATTCTTCTTATACTCGAATACATGGATGTGATGTTTTTGTCCCAACGAACTAAGTCATAGAAGATCTTAGCTTCATTTGCTATGTACCAACCTTCTGGGTGACCAATATTACCGTTATTGGCTTCTCCCCAACCTATACCATTAAAGTAATGCCAACTGGTACTGAGTTTATATTTACCCCAGTCATTCTTATCTTCAAACATCAACTTTATCTTAGGCTCTATTATGTATGCCCAAGCATCCGTGTTCAGATAAAGACCATCCAGCTGACCTTGAATTGGTGCAAGCAACGAAGAACGATATTCAAAATCGTTTCGATAATAGGAAATATGGTTACCAATTGCAGAACTAAAACTCCAGTATTCGTTCAACTGGGATACGTTTGCATACTCAACGTAACCAGAAACAACAGACTCTTTTTGAAAGTCGCTTATCGTTGAACTGGCATATTGAACATCCTTCTCTATCCGCAACGCAGATAAACGAAGTGTTACTTCTTGATGGTTGTCTTCAATATAACTTGGCACTTCAAAGGTATAAGGAAGGCTGAGGGAAGCGATATTTTGTCGGCGACTTACTGAGTCATTAGAGCCAATATCTTCATTGTCCAAACTAAAGACTTTGTTGGGATCAAAATTATTTATGCCAAAGGTAAACACATCCGTATCATTGAGCAAAACACTCGTTGCGAAGGTTTGTTCAATGTCTTTTCTGACCAATTCAGAGAGCGAAGCTGCGTTAACAGCTGTTGGACACACGGAAACAAACAGAGTTAATACAAGACCTTTGTTTGAGTTAGTCATGACGAATGACTTGGAATGCTGCATTTCTTTTATCACTTAAGTCACTTCCTGGCTTATAAGCTACTAGAAGTATAATTCAGGTTACTACCGAAGCTCGTCAACTATTGCTCAAGCTCCATAATATCGCGTTGTATGTAGGTATTTCTTCCGCTTTGCTTGGCCTGATACAGTGCTTGGTCAACCTTTTCGTAAATAGAAGCGATAGCCTCACCACCTTCAGGCACGAATGACAACACACCTTGTGACGCTGTCACCCTGTCAGACACTGCTGAGTAGTCGTGGACGTAGTTCATTTGATGCAGTGCTTCTTTTACACGATTGGCCTGTAAATTAGCCGCGGAGCTGTCGGTATCACTCAGAATGATGACGAACTCTTCACCGCCGTAACGTCCAACAAATTCTCCAGCTCGAACAAAGAGCTCTTTCAAAGTATTGGCAAGCCCTTGCAGGCACTTATCCCCTTGAATGTGACCATAGTTATCGTTGTAAGGCTTAAAGAAGTCAACATCGAGTAGTATGACGGTCATGGATATATTACGTCGTCCGTGCCACGCAATGCTCTCTTCAAGCTTAGTATCCATATATCGTCGGTTGTACAATTTGGTTAGGCCGTCTTCGTTGGCTTGTTGTTGCAGTAAAATATTCAGTTCTTCGAGTTTGGCGGTACTCTGTTTTAACTCTCGTCTCATGTGCGCAATACGCTGCATCGCAATCAACTTAGAGTTCAAAACAACTTTGTTTACCGGTTTGATCAAATAGTCATCGCCGCCGGCATCTATCGCTTTTGCGATCATTTCAGGCTCTTCATGACCGCTCAAAAAGATGATCGGAACCCATTCTGGGAATTGCCGACGAACTTCGTTAGCGACCTCAAAACCATCCATGTCTGGCATGCTGATATCCAGTAACACGAGTTCAGGATCAAAATCAGAATAAACATTCAGGGCTTCTTTTCCGCTACCAACAGCTTCTACAACGTGACCCAGTTGCTTGAGTCGAATAGCGAGTTGCATCCTATCCAGTTGAACGTCATCAACCAGCAATATGCGCATCGAAGATCCCTTTTCTATCATCACATCACCTTTATCTAGTGTTGAATATTCAAAGTAGCTCAAATTTGGGCTTAAATCATGCCCTAATCTCTATATTATATTGACTTTTTTACAGATCTTTTTAGCATTGTTTCTTTTTAAAGAGAAATACTATGTCAGACGCTACAAACAACGAAGTACAAGAAATCGATTTAACCACTATCTCACCAGAGCTTCGCCAAGTTATCGAATTTGATGAAGTGCCTAAAGAGATGCACAACATGGTTACTTCTATTCACGAAGTGTCTGAAGAAGCAGTGCGTGAAACTTGGAGCAGCCTTCCAGCAAGCGCACAAAATGTTTTGGACAACTTCGAGCAATTCCACGCTCTAATCTCTGTTAGCCAAGCTTTCGCTGGCGTAAACATGATGGAGGAGTTCCCTACTCTTAAACTTCCAGAAGGCATGTCTGATGAAGAAAAAGAAGAGTACCGAGCTCAACTGCTTGACCAAATTTTACATAACTGTGTAAAAGACATGGCTAAGCAAATCAAGAAAGCGCGCCGTGATGCTATCTTGAAGCGTGATTTCAAAGAAGTTTTCATCCGCTAAGCTATTCAGAGCACCTAAATTTAGGTTGAATGCTTAACGAAAACTTAATGATTAAGCCGTATGTTATTTAAAACATGCGGCTTTTTTGTACCTGCAGCTTTTTCTATACGTTCTTTTTCTGCTCGCTTCTTCTATTATTCGAACGCAATGTCTGGGTTCTTGTTAGTGCAGGGACTCTCATTGTGGCTCTTATAATTCTAACTTTTCTCACTGCACTAAAATATGCACAAAGCTCATAATTATGACGCAAAACTGGCAGTTATACCGTATAAAAATGACGCATGTAGTCATTTATGGAATCAAGATCGAGTCACAGAATCAAGATCGAGTTTCACCCGTTCTAAAATGAAACCAAAAACCAGGTACGCCGTGGGACCTTAATGTATTACCGCTAGATCTGAATATCTTATCGCATGAGCTTGCTGCATAAACTTAATTCATATGACAGCGCCGAGCGGAACTTAAAACACCATGTATTTTTAACTTAAAACGTTAATTGACCCGAAACCACCCGAAATAAAGCGGGATATAGCGAAACGAGCGAGGTGATTTTTGTCGTGAATTATTTAATGTTAGTGCATAACAAAATCTATAAAGGCGCAGAGTTACGCCCTGATTTGAGGTGATGTTTCGATTCATTTTTGTGTATATGTCGTTATTCAATCAACGCACTGAAGCAGATAACTTAGGACGTCCACATTCGGGAAAATCAGCCTGTTGAACATATTCAATTAGCAACTTTCTATCACCAAGCAATTTAAAGTAGTCTTCTTCTGTATAAGTCCCAGCTCTAAGTTCTGAATACCGCTCGTCTATCGTTATATCAGCTTGATACTCGGCTATTGCTGCATTGACACGAGCAAGTTCAGTTTGCTGCCAGTATCGCTCTTCTGCCTCATTGATGATGGTGACTTTTTCAAACACGCCGTTAATATAATGATAGACCCCTAAATGCTCTCTAATATCGTCAGGCAATTCACTGGCATTAACTGAGTGCTTATGGGCGATGTTGCAATGGGTTACATGACCAATAGCAATAACAACGCCTTTCTCATCGGTATTTACAGTTACTGTGCTCATCATTCGCTCTCCCATACCGCATCAATAGTTACCTCGAACTTCGATACGACATTCGAATTAGGCCCATAATTACCTGTGGCAAAGCTTAATCGCTTCGGCGTTCCCCCGTCAGCTAGAGTGATTGGGACGATGAAATTGTTATATACACCGTATACGGTTGTAAAGCTTGGCACCGAAAAATAAACATGGGTATGTGCGCTTGGATATCTCGACCCTCCACTTTCACTATCATGGCAATAGATGTTGAGATATAAGTTGATTGGCTCACTCGTTGTCACTTTGGTTTGAATATTAATGAACTTCACTTTTGATGCGGAAGCTGGCATAACCCATTCTGGCCTTGGCATTTGTCCAATCGGCAAAAGTGACATCGTCAGGTCATCAGGGTACAAGCGAGTCATTTTCAGGATTAATGGTGGCAAGTTATCTGGACTATAAACTGACCCTAAGCCTTCTTTGAGCGCTTTTTCTGTCACCGCTTTTGATTCACTCTGACCTTGGTAGGAGTTAGATAATTGCACGACGCCTGAGCGCAAGGTTGTTGCGGTTCTGCGTAGCAGCTTCTTGACGGTCACGAATGCTGAGTCATCGGTTCCATCGTCAACTTGAGCATTGGTGGCAATACGCGCAATACCCGACTCTAACTCGGTAGCATGAGGGATAATTGGTGTTATGTTGATGGTCACCGCCGAGGCTTGGTACAAATCCATTGAGCACTCAATTTCGATTTGAACGTATTGATTATCAACAGAAGGAATGAGTGTTGAGGGGTACGAGCTATAAACGATGAGATTACCATCAGAATCATGCAGCCCAAACTCATTGATAAAGTGCCCAGCAAAGCGTGACGCGTCAACATAGACAATGGCATTGAACCAGTGCTCTTGCGTGTTGCCCTCATTAATATCTTGTCGACCGAACTCATTCACTAAGTGTGTGACGTCCGGTGTTGGCGTGACACTTGAGCCATTCGCATCGCCTAGAGACATTTGGTCAATTAATAACTTTTGCCCACTTTGGTAGGCCGCTTCCAGCAGCTCTTTACCCTTATCGGTAAGCACCGCCGTATGCTCTTGTGCAGATCCTAAACTCATATTTCATTACTCTTATTTCGGATAGTCATGCGATGTCGACTCTTTAGGGTGACCGCTGAATATAGTCCGCCAATTAACGTTGGGTTGGTTGGGAAATTTTTAGAGGTAATTCGTTTGCGTCCTTTTGAAATCGAAACGCTGAATATCCCTCCTGTCGATGGCTTGTTCTTTATCGTCATTTGCCAATGTTGAGAGCCTTGTTTGTTGCTCTCAACAAGCGTGACGACGTTCTCATAGTCTTTTTGAGTCAACCCACCTTTGTCTTGAATAACTTCAACCAAAAAGGTGCCTTTAGCACCTGGTGGATTCATTTGATGCCAAACGGTCAGCGTTGGGTTGAAACCTGTTAGGTCCAACGCTCGTTTTACAGCCCAGACAGTGCCTTTGTATCGATAAAGCACTAAGCCTTCTTTGACGACTTCACGCTTTTTCGCGACCGTCCAAGCGTCATCCCAGGTATCGACACGAAACCACCAAGAAAGCCAAGGTAAGTAAGATTCGTGGACGTTATCAATATCGAGAACCTGAAGGCCATGAATGGCTAAGCGAAGCTCGTCCATCTCTTCCGTTGTCAGGAAACTCAGCGTGCGAAGCCGAACGTCTTGCTTTAAGATTTTGGGAAGCATTATTTCGTCTCGTTTATCCAGTGGTTCTAGGATATTCAAACTTGACCACATAATTTCCGTTCGGCAGATGGATGCTATATATAAAGACACAATGCAGGCTCTAAATTACTCACAACGAGACAAGCTATGAGCACTGAAAATCAAACTAAAAACACCGTTGAAACCGAATTAGCATCAGAAGTTCGAAGCTTCACTTTGGAAGATATTGCCCGTGCAATGATGGAGTTTGATATCTGCATGTTGAACACTCCAGTTCAATTTGGTGGGATGGAACTCAACTGTGCTAAGCGAGTGCGCAAAGCGCTGGTTAAGGACCGAATTGAAGCGGTGCGTTTCACCAAAGAGCAATACGGTTTTGAATCTAACGATGCCATCACCGCGCATATCGCCTCGAGCATTTTAGTGTTTGGTGAACGCATTGAAGAGAAGCGAGATGAGCATGGCAAGCTCACGAACTTGGGTATGAAAGGTGAAGTGGTGATTCCTGTCGATATGCTAATTAACCTGCCCTATGAAGAGCACATCAACTTGGCTCACCTAATGGGAAAGAGCTAAACCTCGCACGAATCAAACAGAATATTTTTGATCACTCTTTTCGATTGCTCACCCACAAAAAAATCGGTCTTGTCTCCGTTGGTGAATTACTCAATGCCGACTGGGCGCAATATACGTATCTCATAGAGGTCTTTAATCATGGCAATAAATAAGGACAGTGGTTACGCGTTAGAGCTCATTGTTGGGGTTAAAGATGCGTTTACTCAGCAGTCGAAAAAGATTGAAAAAGAATCGAATAAGCTGGAGCGAGAGTTTAAGCAGCTGCAAAAAACCACCGCGGATGTTGATGCCTTTAAAAAGGCTGAATCAGCCATTGAACAATTGACCGAAGCTGAAAAACAATACTCAAAAATTCTAGGAAAAAAGAAAAATGAACTCCCCAAACTGAAGGCCGAGCTTGCCAAAGTGACACAGCAATCTCGAATCATGGCCAATGAAGAATCCAAACTGCAAGCGACCATCAATAAGCTTCGTACAGATATGGCGGGGTTAAGTGACGCTGGCAGCACCAATACCAAAACGTTCAAGAAAAAAACGGGAGCCGTTGCACAAGCTGAGCGCACATTGCAGGCGTATCAATCGAAACTAAAAAGCACAACTCAAGATGAAAACCGTATTCGCTCTTCTATCTCTGCGACAGAGCGTGAGCTTGGTGATTTAACTAAGGCTCACCAGAAGAGCACCAATGAGATTAAAGCGCATGAGCGATTAGTGTCACGCTTAGGCCACTCATTAAAAGAGGCGGGTCTCGATGTCAATGACATCATCCAAGAAGAGAAACGGCTGCAAGGCCAACTCAATCGAACCAATAAAGAGATTTCAGAGCAAGGTCGAGAGCTGGGTAAATTACAACACTTTGAAAAGCTGGGGGTGATTGCAGGAGGGGCCATGGCATCAGCAGGCTTCGCCTGGGCGGGGAATGATAAGTCTCGAAATGAACGCCTCCTTGCTGCTCGCAGTAGCTATTCATTAGAAGAGGTGCAATCGACTTCTCAACGACAATTTCGTACTGATTTAATTCGGATGTATGGTGCAGACCAAGAGAGCATTTTCGCCGCCCAGGCACTCGCTAAACAGCAAAACTTAGGTGAAGAAGATACTCAGGCATTAACAAAAGCCACTATCCAGTTACAAAAGATTTTCCCTGATTATTCCTCACCCGAAACCGTTCGGGCACTTGCGAACATATCTAAAGGTTTTGGTATCAGCATTGAGGAGGCAGCAAACAAAGTTTATGCCACCAGCTCAATGGTCGGTGACGCCAATGGGGATTTGCTCGATACTTTCGCTGAATATTCCCCTCTACTTGGAGACAAGATTTCATTTGACCAATTTGCAGCCTCTATTGTTCGCGCCCGTCAAGCCGGTGTTTGGAAGACAGATAAGGTAGGCGATTCATTTAAAGAGTCCTTCATGGCTCGTTTCAGCGATGAAGACGAGTTTGCCAAGCTTGTGGGTAAAGAAGACAAAGCCGGTACGATTGACGCCATTGATAACGTAGACCTACGTAATCGCATTAAAGAAGCCGCTTACCGAGTACGCAGTGACGTTGCAACAGGCAATGCGCCGGGTAACAACTATGCTGCATTATTAGCTCTAGTGAATAGGGCAAACCAAACTGATGCTGCCATCGTCAAACCCATCCTTGAAGCCATAGGCGGCACAATCCTGTCTGAAGATATTGGTACCAAAGGCTTAGGCGCAATGCAGCAAGGTCTGCAAGAAGGAGCCAAGGTCTTTGACGGTGTTGATTCTCTTGATGATGCAGCTCAAGGAGTATCAACTTCTATCGACAAAGCGATGAACTCGTTTGGCTCTATGACAGATACCGTCTCTAATAGTGCCGCTAATCTGATTGATAAATTCAATGGTCTTGGCGATGTGGTATCCAGTACGACTGAAGCTACGACGAGTGGAATGAATGACAAGGCAGGACTGGGTTATGCCGGTCTTGCAGGCGCAGTCGGTTTAGCTGGCTTTGGTGGTTTAATAGCGGCTCGTCTTGGTAAGAAAGCCTTTGGTAAAATCCTTGGCACTGCAATGGGCACTCAAGGCGGCTTCAAACCTGCCAGTATGTTTAGTGGCTTATTTACTAAATCTGCGGCTGAGCCTGTGACGAATGCTGCTAAAGGGCCGAGCTTTTGGTCGAGAGCGGGGAAAAAGGTAATGGATGGCGGTAAAGGTGTTCTCAAAAAGCTGCCTGTGGTGGGTAGAGCTCTAAGTGCGACCTCAACGGGATTATTTACAAAGTCAGCCACGAAACCAGTAGACAAGGTCGCTAAAGGGGCAAGCTCGTGGTCGTCTGCTGGGGAAAAAGTAATAAGTGGAGGAAAAGGCGTTCTCAAGAAGCTCCCCGCCATTGGTACGGCTTTGAATGCGGCCTCTATTGGCATGAGTGCCATTGAGGGAGATGCGGAAGGAGTTTGGCGTGGTATTGGAGCCACGACTGGAACCACACTAGGCGGTCTCGCGGGGAGTTTGTTTGGTGGCTTTGGTGCCGTCCCAGGTGCAATTGCAGGCTCTGTGGCGGGTGATGAGATTGCAGGTTGGTTATACGATGTTTTCAATGGTAAGGATGATCCTGTTAACCAACAAGCTGTCGCTCAAGTGGAGCAAACGGTTCAATCTTCGACAACGCAACCCAGAAACGCCATCGGTCAGCCACCAGCCACAATTGAAGTGAGTTTTTCACCTGTCATTCAACTGGAAGCGGTGAGCTCTGAGGCCGATGTGATGGCACAAACCTTAGTGGCAGCCCTGCGTGATATGACGCCTCAGCTCAAACAGACATTGCATGATGTGATGGATGAACTTTGGAAAGATATGGATCATGTTGACCTCAACTAAAAATAAATATACTGTGTTTTTATACAGTATATTTAAAAGGAGAGTTTATTATGCGCGTTGATATGATCGTCAAAGCTTCTGGTTTACCCAAAGGGACATTCTCTTTGATTGAGCCTGAAATTCAAAAGCGTTTGTCGGTACTCGATCCCGATGTTTGTGTCCGTATTCGCAAAGGTGAAAACAATCATCTGGATATCATGGAAAGGGATAAAACCAAAAAAGAGAAAGCCCATGCGCTTTTGGAAGAGATGTTCAATGAAGCGGACGAGTGGTTGTACAACTAAATATAGCAAAGGCGCAATTAAGCGCCTTTTCTTTTTAAATTACAGACTAATATTGAATATTTCTCATCGACTCCAGCGTTTGTTCAAACGTTTCCTCTTCCATTTCAATGCCGATAAAACGTCGATTTAAACTCAAACACGCCTTACCTGTAGAGCCACTACCCATAAACGCATCGAGCACCACATCATATTCACGGCTGCTGGCGGTGATGATATGTTGCAGTAAGTCTTGTGGTTTTTCGCAAGGATGCTTACCAGGATAATATTGCACCGGTGCAAACTGCCAGACATCGGTATAAGGCACCTCACTGGTGACGGAGAACGGTCGACGTAAATGTTCGTATTGCGCTTTTAGATCATCGTATTCCAATACCAAACTTTGGTAGTTATTTTTTAAAGCGTCATACTCCTTCACGAGGTCGCCATGCGTCTTCGTTAATTCTCCTTTTTTGCTTGAAAAAAGCTGTTGAAGTTTTTGGTATTGCGCTTTGTTGGGGAGTTTCCATTGGCTTTCACTAAACCAATGGGAGCACATTTGTGTCCCCGTTGCCGCATTGATTTCTTTTGCTGTCACACCAAGCTGTTTACGAGCATTGATGAAGTAATCCATCAAAGGTTTGAATACGTGTTTCTTGAGCTCATTGCATTGAGAAGCGTAACCAGAGCAACCTTTGGCATAGCCTTCAGCATTATAGTGGCCAGCAAATAAAATACGCTCGGTGGACGGAAAGAACATGCGCAAGTCCGGCTTGTGCATTCTTCGCCATGGGCCTGACGGTTTGGCCCAAATGATATGGTTAAGTACTTCAAAGTGGCTTCTGATGAGAATTTCAGTGTCACTGGCCAGCTTTGAACCACAGAACAGATAAAGGCTTCCAGAGGGTTTGAGGATTCGCCAGAACTCAAGAAGCACTTCATCGAGCCAGGCTAGAAATGAAGCGACATCTGGCCACTGATTGTCCCAGGCATTACGTTTGACTTGGAAGTATGGTGGGTCGGTTAAAATCAGATCAACGGAGTTGTCTTCAAGCGTTTTAAGATAGGTTAAACAATCGGCATGAATGAGGGTGGCACGGCCATCGTGCAGTGTGTGTTGGTGCATTCTTATCTCCTGTTAGCAAGAGCCTTGAACACAAATAGCGATTGAAAGCCGCCAGCAATAAAGAATTAAAGCTGGCGGCGTTTTGCTGCTTCCTCTCCAATTCCTTTATCAAAAAGGTCTTGGGTCTCAGGTACTCAAGGCATCAAAACACCTATCAACCTTATCACGCGGAACTGTGTATTTATACAGTTAATTGTTTCGAATTAATTGCGTTAAATCTGGATAGGGAAGCTGCGAGAGCTGCTCGATAACAAAGGCCACGTGATGGACAGAGTGCTCAGGTAGCATTTGGGATACAGAGATAGGGTCGACATGACCTTCTTTAGAGTGTTTAATAATCAAACTGACTAACGGCTTACATTGGGGTTTAATCGTTAACATGCTGAAATTCCATGTAAATTCAACGTGGTCACGACACTAGTATGGTGTGCAGGAAATAGCCAGTGCTTTATAGTGATAACTTGATTTAATTAGAGCTCTGCAGGATGTAGCAGCAGGTGAGCTTGATGCGTTTTTGCATTCCACTCTTTCATTTCTGCGATAAACAAACCATGTCGATGAATACTGTCAATGAGGTCATACGCTCTCTCATGTTGAATTAACATAGACAGAGGGCTAATCTGTATCATATTGTCGAAACCATGTTCAATGTGTTCTTCTAACATATACAAAACACTCGGTTCTGCCTCAGTTCCTTCCTCAAAAAGCCTCGACTCAATGCCTTCTTCGTCATATAGGTGCACGAGCAGTGAGTACAGCTTCTCCGCACCAGCGAGCTTGGTCTTTTTAGCCTGGTCATTAAGTTGATAGAGCTTCATCTCTAAGTTCCCTTCTTTTGTTCGAGCCGCTTGAAGCATCAAGCGAATGTCTTTTTTAATCGCAGCGTAAGCCTTATCACTCATTTTCGGCTTTAGATATTTCAATAAAATCTCATTACGCTTTGCAATGGGTACGAAACGCGAGCTAGCCGATACTTGGAACAATAGATGAAGCAAAGCATGCGTTATGGTTTGGTGTAATGTTTGATAGTAATCAAATTCTTTTTTGATTTGCATAAGGACTAAATATTTGACGAATACAATGTATTGTTATGCGGTCATACTGCCTATAAATCAAGCAATTGAAATAATTAAAATGAAAAGGTTGTTATCGCACTTCAATAAACATCTGTTTGGAAAGCACTTGCTGAGCGATAGCGCTTACTCGGTAGACCCGTGTATTGCCATACGCACTCGCAAACGCTACGCCTCTGAGTGAATCATCTAACTCAAGCACAAACTGCACGCTAGGTAAAAATTCACCACTTCCCAGCTCATCAAAAGCGAACAACACCTCATCAGGAGAGGTCATCAACTTCTCTTGTATCATTTCCCGAAACGGCTCTAGCTCTGGCGATTGCTTTATCGCGTTATTGAGTGTGGTCACAGATAAACCTTGTTTAGCGACAGCTTCTGCTTGCTCTTTTAAGACGTGTTTACTTTGTGCGTGAGAGTAGTTGAGAATGCTTTGGGTCAGTCCATATTTTTGCGCCCGCTCCATCATCGATGCTGGCAGCGTTTTCATTGATACTAATGGCGAGCTAGTAAACTGATGCTCTTTGCCAGTCGTCGCATCCTTATCCAAGTCTGTGCCACTGACTTCGGCTGAGGCCTGTCGCATCGATGCGGGTAGTGCTTCATATTGCTTGCG
This sequence comes from Vibrio sp. 10N.247.310.17, assembly GCF_041466605.1. Lineage (NCBI taxonomy): Bacteria > Pseudomonadati > Pseudomonadota > Gammaproteobacteria > Vibrionales > Vibrionaceae > Vibrio > Vibrio sp. 10N.247.310.17. Next base: position 25,027 of record NZ_JBFSTC010000004.1, read on the forward strand.
TGACAACACTGACACTGTCGCACGGCACTTATGGTGGTTGGGCGGGTAAAAGCTTTCCCAAAATGGATCGTCTTTGGGCTTAATCACGCCATCGAGCTTTCTGCACAGCTCTGTGGTGCCTGAATCGAGCACCGACGAATAAACCAGAAACTCCACCAAGTCGTTATAGGCAATCTGAGTCCAACGGCCTGAGTTATATGCGGTCATCATATTGTTGCGATAATGCAACTCTAACCAATAAGGATTGACCTGAGAGAGTCCTTCTTGCTCAAGAAGTTGACGGAGGTTCCCTAACGTTTCAGAGCGTGATGCTCCGCTTTCTAATGCGTCTTCATAACGTTTTTTGACGCGATTGACCGCATCAATACTGGAGACGTTCGCGACCGTAAAGGCGCGCAGCTTCATCGCCGCTTCCATTTGACGATACGCTTTGGTATCGGTCGGTATCATAGCTTTGAGTGAATCAATCGCTTCCTGAAAAGGCACCTCATCCACGGCAAGATAAATCGGCGCGTAAGTGAGTTCGATAGGTTTATCGCTGGCATCATTGATCGCATTATGGATATGCGCTTGGCCCAGCAGCCAGCTCACCATCATCGAAGCGGCATAGATGTTGGTGTATTGCGTTGTCACTTGGGTGATATCGATATCGCCTGGGTTTGAATACGCTTTGAACGCGGCTTCCAGTTCGCTTGAAAGGCTTTTGACGGTTAATGAAAGCGCCTCATTTTCGAGGCGCTGTAATTTAGTGAGGTTATCGATCTCTTTTTTATCAAGACTCTTTAAAGCAGACATAAATGCTTTCCTGGTGCATCTGAAAGATACGTGGATTCACGACTGGAAGAGGGGCTGTCGACAATGTTGTTCACCAACTCTTTATAAGCGTCCTCATCCACTCGAATTTTGAGGCTGCCTTCACGACCATTGACTAAGAAAATCCATTTAAGCAGCGTATCATTAAGTGTCTTATGCACCATGCGAGCATCGCGTTTGGAGACGCGCATGCCCGCTCTTTCATGGACTTCACCTAATGACCGAGAGCCGTATTTTTGATTACCGTTCGTCAAGGTTTGACCGGTGATGCGCTTGGCGATTTTGTTATCAATGTATTCAATGGTTCGAAGTAGTTCATCCACCTTACCGTTGGCATCAAGGGTGACGATTTCTTTTACACCAGAGAGTGCCACCGCATCTCCGTTCATCACAGGGGCTAACGAGTTGGCAATCGCTTGTACGTCATCCCCGCCATTGGCATTTTCAGCCAGAGCAATCGCCGTTGGGATCGCGTACTTCTCACCAAGGCGCTCGATGTTGGCCCAGCTGATCCACTTACTTTGCCAAATAGGCCACACTGACTCTAAGATAGTTTCGCCGTATGGACGCTCAGTGGTCGCATTGCGCAGCACGGGAATGACTTTCCCTGCTACAGGCGTTTTCGCTGTGTAGTCCACAGCGCCGTACACTAAGGTACCATCCTTTAATAGACGGAAGTCTTCAGGGCGTTTGGGCTCTGAGTGGGTGAGGCAAAGCTGTGAGCCGAATTTCTCCCAGATAAGCTCCACTGGCATAAAACCAAATTCCGTCGCACTTAACATCTGTTCCATCAACATTTCTAAATCAAAGTCTGCCATCACCTCGTTGTAAAACTCGATGTCACTGGTTGAGCCTTCCATGACGTAGGGCACCGTCATGGCCGTGGCATGACGCATTTCAATGCTTGATGCCACCTCTTCATCGAGCAGCATGGCGCGAATGGCCCCAAAATAGTAGTTGCTGCTTTGGTAGCGAGCGTTGCCGAGCTCTGCTGGTAATGGGTAGTGATTAACGATAACGTCGGTGGGAAGCCGAGCGATAAGGGACGATAATGTGAGATTCTTTATCATGGGCAATCGCAACTCCTGTGTATTGAGCACCGCTTTCAGTGCCATGATTAAGACCAAGCAAGGCGTTGATTAATGCGAGCGCTTCGTCTTTGCGATCATCAAAATCAAACTCGCTAATTTCACCTAACTCGTAAATCGCCCTTTGAGTCATGCCTTCAGCCAACACTTCTTTGTCATCCTCGCTATAAAGGCGAGACAAGGCATTCTTTTGACCAAGATAGGCATAGCACCAACGCGCGGCTGATTGACAAGCAGTTTGAGTGTTGTTCTCATCGTTGTAAGTTAAGGAGTGGTAGATTTGCTCATCCAGGGAGCTCGATACTCCCTGGATGCTGACCATCGCTCTTAACTCGGTAAGGGTAATAGCCATTATCACTCCTTACTTCAGTGCGTCATCGGCCCAGCAGATGGCATCCACGACAACCGCAGGCAAAGGCTTTGACATGGTGTACACATCCGCGCCACTTGGATCGTCGACTTTCTTTACTTTCGAGAAGAAAGGTAAGGCCTGAAGGCCTGCGTCCAAATCATCGAGCGCGGCATAGTACGGTGTGTGGCCTGCCTCAAGGTCAATCATCACCATCTTGTCATCATCAACGGTTTTTACGCGGGTTTTCGTACCGCCTACCATGGTTTCGTATGAACCATTTTCAAGATTAATGAGGTAGCCGCCTACATTGACTTGCCCCTTGCTGACTTTCACATCGAGCACGTTGGATTTATTTTTCCCTGCTAAGGTGACAATGCGAGCAAACAACGTTTTACCACTCAATACTTCCAAGTTTGCGCCATAACCTTTCGCTTGAATGGTTTCATCCATTTCTTGCAAGGCGGTGTACACTTGTTCGATGGTGGCGTCTGTGGCTTTCAGTGAGCTGTCAAAGTTGTAGCGAAGGGTTTCCCCAAAATCCACTTCGAACAATTCCATTGCGCCGTCTGCGGTTTTCATTGGGTAGGCAATCTTACCTGTCAGCGATTGAGCACACAGCGCTTCAGTTGAGACTTCAATCTTGCGCATCACACCAAACTGAAGCATTTCAAAAAACTTTTGAATGTTCTTTAAGCCTAATGCCTTGAGGTTGTTGAGCTCCGCCGCTGACACATGCGATACCGTCGAAAAACCTTGTGGCTCGATAGATTGAGTTTCTAAGTCATTGCCACCAAGCTGATACGCTTTCGTACCACGGCGTACCACCGGAATGTTAGACAGGGTCTCTTTGAGCACATTCCAGGGGATGCGCACGCTTGGGTAAAACACCGCCTCCCCAAACACCTTCTTGCGAATACGCATTGGCACTGACTTGCGCTTTTTGTAGTTGTTTAGCAGCTCTGCCCACTCTTGAGGGGCTAACAGACCGCGTAAAATATCAATAATATCCATGCTTTGTTCTCTTTATAACCGCTTATTAAACAGCGGCATGCATTAATGGGTGGGGTTATTTTTCAGAGCCTGACTCAGAAGCGTTGTTGTCTGATTGCGCGTCACCATCGGGAGATGGCTCTGAGTCTTCTTTTGGCTCATCCGCAATCACCAAACCAACGCTATCTTCGACGCGTGGGTATTCCCCTTTTTTCGTTAGGTCAACATGAATCGTTACTTCACCGTCACTAACAGGAGTGATTAGTCCTGATTTTTCATCGACGGTGGCCACGGCTTCATCACTAGAGGTGTACTTTACGATTTGCTCGTAAGGGTTATTGAGAACAAGATTCAAACCACTGCTTTGCACATCAACGCCAAGCTCTGAGTACACAACCGGTGAGTCATCTACTTTACGAAAACCGACAGGCTCAAGCTTTAAGTGATCGTCTGAATTATTTTCTACATCCGCTTTTAACTTTGCTTCCACAATCGGTTGACCTAATTGATGGTAAGCCTCCCCTTCACGCTTTAAGAGCTGAAGCTTCGCGATGGCTTGCTCAATCAAATCGTTACGGCGTGAATGGTGCAGAAGTGTGCGTGGGTGAGCGCCCATTTGAACAAAGGCATTCGACGCGTCACGGAGCGCTTTGGAAAACACACCATCTTGTTTGGCTTTTTGTTGCTCTAGAGGACTCATAACCAGGCACCTTCTGCAAAGAGTTGAACGCAAGACAGCGTAAATTCATTAGACGCAGTGAGCGCTGAATCATCCGCAAGCACCACACGGTCGCGAAGGTACGCGCCAAGGCGAAGTACTGAAACAGACCCATCACCTTTCATTTGTTTGGTGGTGACTACCCCTAGCGTCACTTGAGTGACGGTAAGATTGCCAGCGCCATCATCTTGAACGGTGATCAACGGGGAGCCGTCCCAACGTCCAGTGAGCATGCCATCAGTGATCACCACGGCATGACCCGGCTCTAAATCGGTGATGCCATTAACCCTCATTTGTTGGATGACGTTGCCACCGGTATAACTGCCGACAATGGCGGGTGCGCCCTTAATGGTGGTTTTCATTCCAAATTCCATTACCAACCCTCCGGATCAAAGTTATCTTTTTGAGCCGAGCCTGTATCCGCTAGCTCTAAGTTCTCAGTTAATTTATCCCAGGCCGATGGTGTTGCCGGAGCCGTTTTCTTCTCAGGCATAGCACTTAGCATGCCTTTCAATTGGCTGTAACGATTGCCATCACCAGAGGCGCAAAGCTCGATAGCGGACGCACCTTCAATCATGACTTTCACACTCTTGCGAAGCTCGTCGCTCATTTCACGCGAGTCCGCTAGCTCGGTCAGTGTTTCCTTACGATCGCCTGCCAACGTTTCTTGCATCGCAGTAACCGCACCGTTTGATTTATCGTCATCGGTCTTAGTCGGGTCTCCACCTTTGCTTTGATCACCTTCTTTTTTAATGGGCGGCGTATTGGGTTTAATCCCCATACCGTCAAGCTGCTCTTTGACGACGTCGCCAAGCAGCGTTTTGAGTTCGTCTTTCTTCATGGTTATTCCTGTTTCATTGTCATCAGAGCCAGGTTGAGTACCGACATCTGCACTGAGATAGATAGCGTCATCACAAAAATCGCTATCGCTGAGATCCACCACATCACGGGTTTTCGTGTCCGCCGCCGGAGGAAGCTGCCCCAAGAAGGCAAGATGGTGCATGTACCACTCACCTTCTTTATCCGGTACTGGATGGATGCCAGCACTGAAGCCTTCAAACTTGCCCGAATCTTCCAGTGTTTCCATCTCGGGGGTGTAAATCACCTCACCCACAAGGACGGTTTTTCCGCTTTTATCGCCACTGCCGGCTTCTGTTCTGAGGTTGGACGCTCGCCCCAACGCGGCAATCTGATCGCTGCCTTTGGTTGGGTGACCTGGGGTCACGGGAGGGCGGGCATCCGATTTATAATGACGAACCACCGATTCGAGCTGCGCTTTCGTAACGGGCTGACCATTTTTTTGAATGCCATCCGCCACAATTTCCAACTTACGAATTCGCATATCGACTCCTTATAAGGTCACGGTGATACCAAATTGCCCTGGTGCATCCGGCGGGTATTTCGCACCGGTTTGCATGTCGAGCATGAATACGCGTCCAGAGGTATTGCTGATCTCAATAAAATGCACAGCAATGTTGGCGGTGTACGGCGAACCTTCATCGTTATAACCAGGAACCGGTGGATTTTTCACAAACCCATGAATACGAGTAATACCCGCATCAATAATCTTGGTCCCTGTTTCGGAATCCAGCATGCGTACTTGTCCCGTTAGGCGCAGCTTGATCCACCCATCGTTATTGGTCAGCTGAGCCACATCGCCAAGCGCCACCGATTGAAACTCCACCGTTGCCGTTGGGGCTTCGTACTTGCCGGTTGGCACTTCGACATCACCCAGCCCACCTAAGCCGCCCACCGTGGCCATCTTGCGCTGTAGGTCGCTGCTGGCATTTTTTACGCGTCCGACGTATTGGGTTTCATTAATGAACGCCATCTGGTCACGCCAGACCACACTTTTCTCTGCCATGACTTACCTCATGCAATCAGTTTGTTAAAGGCGCTTTCTAACCCTTCAACGTAAATTTCAGCTTCAAATTCCACACTCTGCATAGGCACAGGCGGTGTCATTCGATAGCGGTACTTAATTTTGCCTTGCATCAGATTGGTGAGCGGGTTGTCACCGGCATCAATTGACACATTGCTGTACACCAATGCGGTGCCTTCTTTCGAGCGAAGATAATCGTTCACCGTATCTTTCACGCGGCCACAGGTCGTATTAGCAATGTCCGTTGGGCTGGTGAACATCGGAAAGTCTAAGAACTGACGAGTGGCGTCCTCAATGCTTTCTTCTAGGATGTCGGCTGTGCGGCGAACTGAAATAAATGACAGGTAATCGCTCTTGGTTGGGAACGCGGTGGAGTAGTTACCAAAGTTCTTCCAACCGCCATGGTTCATCAGCGTGGCAATGCCGTTCACGTTTAAGTAGTTCACATCACACGATGGATCGCTTGGGATGTAATCGAGCTCAATGGAAGGGCCAATCACATCGGCCATGACGTAGTTTGATGGCGAGCACCAGTAACCGGTTTCCGGCACAATGTTCTGCTCGGTTTGGTTGCGGTCTACCTGAGCAAGGAGGCCACACAGACTTGGCGCGTACCAATCAACCACCGTTGCGCCGTCGGTATCTAATACTTTTGGACGTGGCCAGCCGACATACGCTCGTTGTGAGGTGTACTTTTTCTTCCAAGCGTACGCCTCAGTGGCTGTTGAAATATGCTCTGGCATATCTCCCACCCAAATGCCGCGGATAGTACTGACCGCTGCCACAGCGAGTCCCATTGCGCCATCCTTGTGTAAAATGCCTGGAGCCATGTTGATTTTGGATGAAAAGCCGTAGCTCTGTTTCGCTTTACGCAGTAGCGGCAGTGCTTCCATGAATTTAGCCAACAGCGCATCGGTGACACGGGAAACGGTCAGTACATAAGTGAGCTCAATGCCAGCAACATCCCCCACATTAATGGTCATATCGTTGTCATTGGTGTAGCTGACGTTGCTCTTGGGTGCGAGCTTCACGGCGACCACCGTTTGACCTTCTGAAAGTGGTGTGATCGTGCCATCACTACTATCAACCAAGGCAATGGCTTCATCATCAATCGACCAAACAGCAGTTTGCTCATACGTATTGGTTAACGCGTTCGGCTGAGAGTCTGCGCCTAAGAACGCTGTCGCAACAGAATCACCCAGCGTCGCTGGACTCATGGTCTTGCCTGCGTTTGGATTGGTTTGTGCGACCGTCACGCCATAGACATGGGCCTCATCTACGTCATTCTCACCATCATTAAAGGTGACCAAGGCGGTGATGTTAGCAATACCGGCTTTCACAGGCGTTACCACGCCCGTATTAGCATCCACGGTCGCAATGAGATCATTGTCCGAGCTGTACGCAATGCGACAAGTGTGAGGGTTTAAAATCGTGACAGGTAAGCTTGCGCCATCATCAATATAAATAGAGACACTGGATGTGCTCATCGTGACGCCAGAGACCGCTGGCGTTTCAACGTCAGGGAAGTCGCTGTCCTTACCTAAAGGGATTGATAGAATGGAGTTGCTTGGTACATAGTGGTGAACGCGACGAATGGCATTGGCGAGCGAGCCTTCACCGAAGGCCTTCTTCGCGTCATCGTAATTGGTGGTGTGGTAGAGCTTTAATGGCTCTGCCAACTCAGAGGTGCCAAACACACCAATCACACTGGACGACACTTCGATGACCGAAATGGGACCTGTGAGCGATTCGATGGTTCGGATGCCGTGAAGTAATTCGGCCATGGATACTGTCTCCTGTTCATCAGTGGAGTCAGTATCTGAGATTATTGGAGGATAATTTCCGTTCGGCAGGCTTAAGCGTTAGTAAAATCGAACACGTCACTTTGCCCCGTGGCGAGGATTTGGCAAGAAAGCTTAATGCCAATAATGCCCTGTGGCAAATCGGTTTGAGTGACCACAATACTGTCGAGTTTGACTCGAGGCTCATACTTAGCCACCGATTCAGCAATGGACACTTTCAACCCTTGCACTTCCCATTGAGGCTTATCAATGTACTCCAATGCATCCGCTGCGTAATCCGGCATATAAATCCGTTCGCCTTTGCCGGTGTACACAATCATAAAAAGTGACTGCTTGATATCGGCCACCAAATCGGTGTTTCGTCCGCTTCCTGCAAATTTGAGTGAGTAGGTCATGCGTACCCCGTTTGAATTCGTTTGAAATCCGGTTTGAATGAGTTTGAATAAAATTATTTGAACATTCACACCCGATAGAAATTAAGCGCCCTCAGAATCGCTCTGAGGGCGTTTTGTCATTTATTGGTTTGCGGTGGACGTTGGTCTGCCTTCTGCGTCATTGTGTTTATGGCTAATCACGGCGACTGTGACACCATTGATGGTCACCGAGCCTTTCATGGTGGCACCGCTGTTCATCACGGCTGCCCCCCCCGTTGTACTACCATATCCTGCGGCCCCGACGAGTCCGGTAAATGTTGCTGTCATATCCCCCGTCAGCGCTTTGGTAATATGGGTTTGACCATTGAGTAAAATGGTCGGTGCATTGACGGTGTATTTAGGGCTATCAATGGTTACACCGGACTCGTTTACGATGAGAGCAGGTTCGTTACCTTTAATTTTTAATACGCCCGTTGCGCTACTTTGGTCATATTCCAAAAGTGTGCCGTCTTTAAACCGGACACCAAACTTATCAACATTCGCGATATAGGGCTTTGCTGATTTGTTCGCCATCGAGCCAAGCACAAAACCAGACATCATTGAACCGCTAGGAATGAACAGACACAGCACTTGCTCACCAGGCTCAAGGTTGCACGAAATGCTCACGTTCTTACTACGAAAGCCCAGCACAGGCAACCAATCTGACTCAGGGTAACGTAGACCAGGGAAAGTCACCTTTACGCGCCTTAGCTCGGCATCCACTTTGCTCACTTTGCCAATACACACCAGCTTGCGCAGCATGGAGAGCACATCGCTGAGTTTCGTTTTCATTTCTGCGAGTTTGTTGAACATAGAGACTCCTAACGCATCATTCGTCGCAAAGCACCACCACCAAAGCGTGAGAGCGCTTTCGCGGCGCTACTGATTGACTTGGGCGTTTGTGGTGTTGCGCCGCCCACAAAACCAGACTCGAATCCACTGATGGCCATCTCCACCGCATCGGGCCCATCATCATGGCCACGAGGGAACTCTAAAAACATTTGACGAAGCAGCGTCTGAGTCTCTAAGAATTGGATAAGTCCGTTCTCTACCTGTGACGAGAGCGACTTGATACGCACTTGCTTATTGCCCCCTTTGAACTCACGAACTGGAAGGCGCACGCCTTTCTTCTTGGCGTAACGCATCACTTCTTTTTTGTAAATCTTCTGGAACGCAACGGTTTCGAACATCACAAAGGACGGCCTGTGTTGTAGAAACACATCCACAATGCGTTGGGCAAACTTAAGGTCAGACTCTTTCCAGCCTTTGGCAAACAACACATGATCCACCATGGTAATTTTGTGTCGAGCCACCACGGCAATAAAGGACCAGTCACCTTTTTTAAGGCCCGTAGCAGGGTCAATCGCCATACCAATGGTGCAATCTCGAAGATCTAATTCATAAGGTTTGAAGTAGACAAACCACTCTTCCTTAAAGTCGGCCTCTTCATCGGCGATAGGACGGTTCATCCATTCCGTCCACCAAGCACTGCCTGACGCGATACGTTTATTGTCTAACTCTTGCAAACTCCAACGTGCTGGAAATAAGGAATGCCCCGACGGGGTAATGGCACTGAAGCGCAGCCCCAACCAGTTAGGCAAACGGCCATCTTCAATTTGTTTAAGGAGACGTGACGGTAAATCGTCTGGGTGCATGATGGTGTTGGCGATGATGGTCAGCGCCCCTTTGCCCAGATTCATAATAACGCGTTTGAACCAGCGCTCCGCCTGACGACGCAGTGTCGGCGATTCCACCTCTTTGTCATCGAGCAAGTCATCACAGATAATGTGAGTCGGACGTTGGTACTTGTTTTTAATACCACGCAGCCGCTGCCCACGACCGACCGCCACGATGGAAGAGCCATTGGCCAGTTTGATTTTGCGTTTAGTCCAGGTGTTACCTCGCTGCTCCCCATAATCATCCAGAATCAGTTCGTTATCTTCTAAGTCATCTTTGATGGCGTCCATCATCTCTTTGGCGCTATCGGCAGACGCACCACAAATCACAATGAATGAACCAGGATGATTAAGCGCCAGCCATAAAGGCATGGCCTGAGTATTACGGGTGGTTTTACCGTGATCGCGTGGTTCGATATCGAGAATGCCCTCATACTGACCACGCTTGCCGTTTTCAAGCGCAAGGGGCTGTTTGATAAAACCGTGGTCGCGCGGGTCAATGAGCGCTTTGAACAGCGCTTCGTCTTGATGATTCAAATTTCGATTGGCGGCCAAGCGAGTCAGTGCGAGCTGGTATTCACTGAACTCAAGTGTGAACGCATCCGGCATATAGGTCTGACAGAAATATGCAAAGTCACGTTTAGATTTGGCACGGCGCTTTCGACGCGCCTTTTCTTCTTTTTCTTTTCGGGCTAAATCACGCCGCGCTTGGGCTTGGGTCTTCTTCGTGGCGCATTTGTCCTCAGCGGCGATATGCGCACTGTCTCGAATATTCTCTAAATCCGCATCGGACAATCCACCAAAGAGGCCGCTCATCGACGGCCTCGTTTCGTTTTTTGGTCGACACGAATTTTCTGAATGATGCTGACCAACTCAAGCAAGAGCTCGGGGCGCGTCTCTTTGAGTATATCGGTAAGCTGACTTTCAAACTCGGCCTTTGCCGCATCGACCCCTTTACGAAACTCAACTTTCAATCGGTCAAGGTTCACCTGTGCATCCGATAGTCGCGCTAACAAGTTGGCCAGCTTGTTCGGATCTTTAAATGACTCAGGACCAAACTCCAATTCACGCAATACTTTGAACATGTAGCGCTGCATGATTTGTAAGTTCAGCTCTGAGATATCGGTGTTGGGGCTGTCTTTGAATTCCTTTAGAAAGACCTCTGCCTGCTCTTGAACCAGACGCTGCTCTTCAATCAACTCCTGATTACTACGAAGCACACGATGCACTGACGAACGTGAAATATCAAAGCCGTCTTCTTTGAGCGCCTCCGCGATATCGTCCAGCTTCATTTTGTCCACGGTGTACATCTCAATGACGCGCTCAAGCAGCCCGTGCAATTCCACCTTTGAGCGTGGGGCCATGGGGTTTCCTTCTTATTGTTCTCGTGAGCGTGCAGCTTATCCCCCGAAGGGTTGATTAACTTCCGTTCGGCAGATGGCCGCTAAATAAAAGGCAGAATTTAAGCCTGGTTCAAACACCGTTCAATGGAGCGTATCAGCGATGAAAGGTTTTCTTGATGCATTGCATAACACCACCAAAGCGATTGAGGGTCTGCCAGAGACGTTGGCTCCCTTTGGTTTGCAGTGTGTGCGCAACAACATGAAAAACGGCACGTTAAAACCCAATGCTCCGCTGACCAAAAACACCAAGAACGCAGGGGCTAACCCCCTGTTTGATACAGGTGAAACCTACGCCTCATTGACGTACAAGGCTGGCAAAGAGGAATACCGCATAGGCACCAACAAAGCCCATGCGCCACTGATTAACAATGGCGGCGTGATCAAAGCGAAGAAAGCCAAACAGCTCGCCATACCGGTCAACAAGCAGGTAAAGAAACGCTCCGAGGTGTATGGGGTGCGTAAAACCTTGGAAGGATTAGAGCTTCAAGGCTGGAAGATTTTCTACCGGCCTCATTCCATCATGGGACGAGCACCCTTGGGGGGTAAGGCTTTTGGTCAAAAGGTGAAGACTAAAGCCAACCGAAACAACAAAGGCGCAGAGAAAGGCGTGTTCTATGTGCTGTACATCCGAACGCCGCAAATCAAAGTCTCCAGTCGTGAGTTCATGTATTTAAGTCCCGAGCAGCAACAAGCGCAGCAAGAAATGGCATTAGAGCAGTTAAAGGCAGCAATCCAATGAAAGTGATTCGAACATTAGAGAAAACACTGGAAACCTCACTTGGCATGCAAGCGGTGATTGAGCCCTCCAATGCGGTGGCCAGAAAAGAAGTGCGTGTGATGTTCAATGGTATCCGCGCGTTGAATCGGCTGGCACTGACGACACAAGCCTCGTTCGCTGCTTATGAAATGCTCCTTGATGTGGTGATTTCAGCCAGGGTCAGCGGCGGGAACACGCAGTGTTTTTTATCTAGTCAGCAGATACAACTCAACCTGCGCATGACCGATTATCTCACCCATGACCTGATTATTTTAAAAGACATTGGTGAAGACTTGCCTGCTGGCTTTGGTGAATTCTGTGAGCGGCTGACGGTCGTGGGCGATGCAGAGATTTCCGATGCTCGAAAAACATCATCCGGCTGGAGTGAGCCAAAACAAGACGATGACTTTGACCCCAAAGACGATCTCTTTACTTGGCGCGAAGATTGGCAAGCCACATTGGTGCTCACCGTACACAAACATTTTACCAACCCTGATGTGACTGAGATCACCGCCAAGAGCCTTCTCACGGGTAAGAGTCACACCATCAGTGATGAGGAATCATAGATGACAGAACAAACAACGAATTATTCCCAGTGGGGCGGCTTTGGTGATTTAGTCTTTAAGGGGCGCTTCACGCCAAACAAAATCAGCGACTCGCGCACTTTTAAGATCAACAAACAAGACCTCATTAACGGTTATCCCGCGCACCAGAATATGGGTGAAGATGAGCACACCGCCTTATTGGATCTGACCTTTAATAATCACTTTGTCGACATCACAAAGATGACCAAGCGGCTCGAATTAATGGGCGAAAATGGCGTGCCTCGCGCTTTGGTCGTGGGCTCAGTGGTGCATGGGCAGTTTTGTATTCGTAAAATCACCCGCACCAATATTCAAACGCTGCCTAGTGGCGTGGTGACCAGTGTGGACTATCAACTGGACATCGTGGAAGTGCGTTCATGAATACCTTAATTGCACGCCAGAGCGAGCGCTGGGAGCAGATTTGTTATCGCGCCTATAGCGTCACCAATCAAACCTTAGTCGATGCGCTATTTGATGCCAACCGTGAGCTGACCCGAGCCATGACCAGCTTTACCTTTAGCGGAGGGGAAACCGTCAACATCCCTGCGGTGAAAGTGGTGAACACAGTCACTGTGGAGACGCCACCATGGGCATAACCGCAACAGGGCTTATCCGTCCATTCGCCATTTTGCACTGGGCGGGAAAGGATGTGACCGCTGAGCTCAGTCGCTATGTCAAGTCCATGACCTATACCGATGTGATGGAAAGCAAACAAACCGGTACAGATACCTTGTCTCTCACTTTGTTTAACAAAGACCGCCGTTTTTGTCAGGCCTGGTATCCCACCAAAGGGGACACCTTAACGCCAGGCATTGGCTGGTTAGATGAAAGCGGTCAGCGTCACGAGTGGTTGTGGGGAGAGTTCAGTATTGATGAAGTGTCCTTCAAGATTGGGCCTGATGATGTGATGGTCGGTGCAAACGCCAAACCGCCCACCATCAAGCGAGGTTTTATCGACAATCAGCAGTGCTTGGTACAAGAGAATGTCACGTTTGAGCGCGTTGCACAGTCTTGGGCAAAAGAGAGCGGCCTATCGTTTATCAAAGCGCCTGATACGCCTGACTTTCAATTTGCTCGCATTGAGCAGCGAGATGAAACCACCCCCGCATTCTTAACTCGATTGTCAGAGCAAACCAGTGTGCCGATGGCCATCAAAGGCAAGAACCTTGTGATGGGCAACTTTAAAGACGACGTGATTCAAATTGACACCTTAAACCGAGACATTCTCACCGCTCTCAATTTACCCGATAGCGCTCGTTCAAAGTACGTAGCGGTCGAAGTCAATGGTTATGACCAGCAAGCCCAGCAGCTTTTTAGCTATCGTGCAGGGGATGCCACCGCGACGGGCGATCGAGTGAAGATGCTGCACAACATCGACAACGTGAAATCCATGGCAGACGCCAGAGCTTACGCCGAGTCCTATTTACAAAACGGCGCAGACGGGAAACAAGGCGCGAAAGGACGCATGTCAGTGACCAATATCATGTTAACCACCGCACATTTGATTGAATTTTTAAACTTTGGCAACGTGCCAAACCGCTGGAAACCCACCACCGTGACGACCTCCATTAGTGGACGTTCGTGGACCGCCAGCGCGCAACTAGCAAGAGCGAACTGATATGACCAATCGATTCCCTAATATCCCAGAGCCGCAACTGGTCGAGGTGAATTATAACGCCGACCTTGTCAGCCTCAAGCAGCGTTACCAACTAGGCACAGGGCACTATCCTGGCATCAACGACCCAGAAACGTTTCATCTTGAGCAAATCGCGTATGAGAAGAACGAGCTCAAAGCGCTCATTAACTATGAAAGCAAACAGAACTTGCTGCCGTTTGCAGAAAAAGAGCGTTTAGACAACCTTGGACTGCTCACTGAAACCGAACGGTTGCCCGCCTCAAAGGCCCGTACGGTAATGGCTTTTACCTTTACCCCTCATACTGGCTTTGTCATTGCTAAGGGCTATCAAGTGATTGCCGTGGATAACCAAACTCTGTTTGAAACATTGGAAGAGGTGGTGGTCAGTGCGGGCACACAGAGCATTCAGACGAGCGTAGAGTGCATCGAAACTGGCCTTCAGGGAAATGGCTTTTTAGCCGGACAAATCCATCAAGCTGTTACGCCATTGGATGCCCTTGAACGTGTGGCCAATACTGAGACCACACAAGGTGGCTCTGAGATTGAGGGTGATGATGATTTTGCCTATCGAATCTATATTTCGCCGTCAAAGTTCAGTGTGGCTGGGCCGTACGAGGCGTATGAGTACTTTGCTCGCTCAAGCAGTTCATCAATTAAGAACGTGTCGGTTTGGACTCCGGCCCCGAATGAAATTGAAATCAGTGCCATTTTGCAAGATGGCTCGCTTCCTAACCAAGCCATCAAAGACTTGATTAAGTCAGAGTGCTCAGGGGATAAGCGAGTGCCTATGGGGGATTTGGTGCGCGTGGTGGATGCAACGGATGTCAGGGCAACGGCCAGCTTTCACCTGCAGATCTTCAGTGACTACGCCTCATTGGCTGAGTCCATTCAAATGACGGCAAAAACCAACATTGAAGCCGTCATTAATACGTGGAAGACGCAGCACGGACGCGACATAGTGCCTGCAGCCTTAACGTCGCTGGCCCAACGTATTGAAGGGGTGTACCTAGCTAAAGGGGCGGTGACTGGCAGCGATGGTCAAGTCATTACAGAGACGAAACCGGTGACCCAAAAACAAAGGCCGCTTATCACCCTAACGGCCGTCACCTTTGAGGTCATCACTGAAAGCAGTCAACAAACATTTGAATAACCACAATAAGAGAGAAAAAGCCAATGAGTGAAACGGGAATGAAAGCCATCTTGATGTCCCTAACAGACTTAGCGGGTCTAAAGAAAGTCGGCACGTCTGTCATGGCCACGATCGTCAGTTTTGGCGTCAATGATATCGCACAACTTGTTGCGGTTACGGTGGGCATTATCTCGGGTTGTATGGCCATTCGACATTATGCGGTGGCCACTCAGCTCAATAAAGCCAAGTTGGCGCGCCTGAAATCCGATCATGGCACCCAAATGGAGTCGGAGGAAAGCTCATGAGTTTGAAAACTAAAGCAACGAAAGCCTTGGTGTGCTCTATCATGGCCGTATTGGCCATCGTGTTTAATATCGACGACGCATTGAGTGTCAGTGAACGTGGTCTGCGTCATATTGCGAATGAAGAAGGTTGCCGCGCTCAAGCCTACCAATGCAGTGCCAATACTTGGACTCTCGGTCTTGGGCATACCCAAGGGGTGAAGCAAGGTGACACGGCAAAGAATGAGCAAATCGCCCATGACTTTGTTAAGGATGTGGCCAGTGCTGAGAGCGTGGTGAAGCAGCATATCACACGAACGCCGAGCCAAGCGGAATACGACATGATGGTGAGTTTTGTGTTCAACCTCGGCGCGGGCAACTTTGCTCGTTCGACCTTACTCAAGACATTTAATCAAGGAGACCATCGCGCGGCCTGCTTGCAATATCCGCGTTGGGTCTATGTTAATAAGAAAGACTGCCGTATTAAAGGCAGTGGTTGCGAAGGTATCCCCAAACGGCGAGATAAAGAGATGGCGATTTGTTTGAACGGATGGCAATAACATGGGTGTTCTAAGCCAGCTCAAACGCACGGCTTTCTGGTTAGGCTGCGCGATACTCATCGTAAGTTTATTGGTGAACTACAAGCTCTTCCAGTACACCAGTGAGCTAAAGGCCAGTAACCAAGTGCTAGGCGAGACCATTACCAGCCAGGAAACCACCAACCACTTACTGGCTGATCGCATCACCACATTAACCACCCAAAGGCGTGAAGCGCAGAAAATCGCGGACGAGGCGTCGAGTCGAGAGCGCAAGGCTCGACATCAGCTAAAAACACGAGTCGAAGAATTGGAAAAGGAGCTTGAACATGAAATATGCGCCGCTGAGCCTATCGCTTATCCTGCTAGCTGGGTGTCAGGATACTAAGATTGTCACTCAGTATGAATACCAAGATATTATCCAATCACCACCTGTGGGTGACTTGGTGGAGTGTGAGCGGCCGTTTGACCAAAAGCCGCTAACTTATGGCGAAGCGGCCAGCCGTGATGCTGTCTGGCTTACGTACTTTCGATTGTGCGCCTGTAAGATAGAGCGCAATCGAACGTTCTACGGTTACACCAATAAAAACAACGCTTGCTCCAAACTGGATGCAAGCGCCATTCAAACTCTTTCATCACCGTCCACTACCCAAACAGACTGAGCTGCTCCTTAGGTTTGCCATTAGCGGTTTCGCCTTTATCTTTGACAAACACAAACCAAGTTTGCAGTTTGGAGGCAAAGAAATAGCCATCTCGCACGTGGTTGCGCTGGGTGCGAGTGCAGCTATTAAACACCTCATAGGCTGGAAGCATACGGATCGGTTTCGATGGCATGATAATTACTCCTTCTCCATAGGTACTCAGCCAGCTCTTTAGGGGTGTACCAATTACGAATACCCAAATCACTTTTGATGATCGCTTTATCAATCTGATTGAGGGTAGCCTGAAACTCGATAGCTGCGATGCGGTTATCTGGATACATCTCCAGTAAGAGCGCCTTGAGCTCTTCTTGAGTCCGAGGGTTAAGCACCTCATAGCGAGGCTCGGCCCGAAACTTTACTCGCCTCGACATGATGCCTCCCAGCGTTCCAGTCCCACAATCACGGCACGTATCGTGTCACGAGTGAGCCAGCGAGCACGTTCGACTTTCACTGTGCGCTTTACAAAGCTATCCAATGCAGGGTCATCCAACCCTTGCCAGCCCATTGACTTTGCCAAAGCCGCAAGTTTAGCCCACTGTTTACTGGATGGTTGGTAGGCTGAGCTGCCACCCAAGCGTTTTTTAAACTTGAGCGAGTCCTCTAAATAGCCTTGCTGCTTTAATTCTTCTACCAGCTGGCGTAATGCACCATCACTCAAGTTCTTACAGCTTGTTTGACCCGTTTGAATACCTAAATAGTTGCGATACTCATCGTCATCATAAAATCCCAGACGATCATTCAGCAGCGCTTTCACGCCCTTGTGCACCAAACCATAGTAAGCATGACGATTTATCTTCATTTTCATAGCGCCTCCTCAATGGGTAAGGTGAAAGATTTGCCGAGCCAATTCTTGTTGGCGACACGAAGCAGCAAAGCCGCAAAAAACTCGGATTTTTCTTTGGCGGAGAAGCCAGCGTCTCGACGCAGCGTATCAAACAAATCCACACTGTAGGCATCGAGGATGAATTTACGCTCGACTCGACCTAGCGCCTTGTTGCGCATGCGACTATCGCGGGTTCTATCGGCCTGAGATTTGGGGTTATCGACTTTAGGTCGCCCGATACGAGCGGAAGCAATGACCATAAACGTTACTCACTCACAATAAGTTATTGTTCATAGTTTATGCATCTGGAAGCGTTTGTAAGAAAAAGTTGGCGTTAGTTAACGAAATATAGCTGAAGGAGAATAAGGAATGGTACAAACATGGCTGGATTTAGTTCATGCAGTTCATGCAGTTCATGCAGTTCATGCAGTGTGATTTTTAACTCAAAAATGCCCCATTGTTAGATAGACCTTTTACTCATTCACATCCTGTTAATGGGGTTTTGCCCTACTAGAAGTTATCCATTCTTCGAATGCTGTTCGTCGTTAATCCCCGTGTTGTATCACGGGGGTAAATTCGACCTAACTATCAGCATTCACACAACCCTGCTCTAGTTGCAAGCTTGCGCGCTAGTTCTTTACTTTTAGCTATTGGAATAGTTATTTTAAAATGATAAGTGATTGTTGCTTAATAGAAAAATCTAGTAGAATCGTTCAACCATAAGAAATAGGTGGGATATTCTAGATTTTTATAGAATCTTCCCGCCTTACGAAGCAATCTATTTAGTAGGGACAAAAATGAATAAATATTACCCTCCCGTTTTTAAGCAAGAGCAGTTTCATTGTATTCAATGTGGTGTTTTCGCTAAACAGTATTGGAATAAGCTCTTACGTGCTGAAGGGCGTTACCATTATGAAACTGAGTTTCAATATAATAGTTGCACTCACTGTAATGAGTTCTGTTATTGGTATCAAGGTCGCATGATTATACCCTCGGAAGCACCCGTTCCTCCACATCACCACGATCTGCCTGAAGTATGTATTTCTGATTATAACGAGGCCAGAGATATAGTTGCTCGCTCGCCAAGGGCTGCTGCTGCATTACTTCGCCTAACGATTCAAAAACTGTTAGGTGAACTAGGTGAAAAAGGTAAAAACATAAACGATGACATAGGCTCTTTAGTTGCAAAAGGCCTACCTATTGAAGTTCAGCAAGCGTTAGATTATTGCCGAGTTGTCGGTAACAACGCCGTTCATCCTGGTGAGATTGACCTGAATGATGATCCAAAGTTAGCAAATAGCCTTTTTGAAATGATTAATTATATTGTTGAGGTTAGAATTTCTCATCCAAAGAAAGTCGCAGAACTTTACAGTATTTTACCTGAAGGTGCTTTGAATGCTGTAGAAAAAAGGGACGCAGTAAAGTAACTGCTTAAGCGTTTATTTGTTACTGAGTTGGTCGCTATTTTCCTTAGCGCCAACCCTTAAACGAAAATTGAGATCAGATAATATGCTAGAACCTCTTTTGTCCATCTATTGGACATTTTTCAAGCGTCGTCCTTTAATCATTGCAGTTGCTCTTATAGCATATGTGGCAGTCATTGTTATTTTCGTAACTATTACGCAACAAGGAAAAGAAAATAGAAAAGAAACAGAGGCGGTTGTTACTGCGCTTATAAAAAGCATAGACATTTCGGTCAGTGACGAAATCATGTCTTCAAGGTTTCAAATCATATTCAATAGTCACGACCGAAAGCTAAACGGCGAACTACAAAAGTATGGATATGTACAATTACTAGAAGATGCTTTTACTAACGAAGCAACGAGCAATCCTTCTTCAAGTAAATTGACACTATTGTTAAACGTTATCGATAAAGAGAAAGTAAGAGATCCTTTTTATGGTTTAAAGTTCGAGCAAGAATTAGTAATTAAAAACTTAGAGTCACAATTGACTGATGAAGAAGATAAACTTCTTGTCGTTGACCAGATAAAAGAAATCGTTCGTAGGCAAAATCTAGATATTGATGATCTTAAAAAAAGTAATGCTTTGGGGATACCACTAGGTATTGCAGGGTTACTTTTTACCATAGTTTTTGGCTTACTAGGTTTGTCTTATCCTCTATTAATCCGCAAAAAATCAATCTAATACATTTTACAATTGATACAAAAAAGCCGAACTCAATGAGTCCGGCTTTTTTCTCCTTGATATGACCAAAAAGGAGGACTAACTAATTCACTAAACAGGATGGTTCTTTGCGCTAGTCCAAGTCACCTTATCAACAAAAGGCCATCGTGTTAGCTAATGAAACCTAGACTTTGAATTCACATTGATAAAACCATACTTTTCTAATCCTATTTTTTGATATTGGCTATAGCTCTAGCAAGACCAAGTAAATGTGTTGAAGTTTTTATCTCTAACTCAGACTGGATTCCCAATAGAGCAATCCCTGCTAATATTTGTTGTGGCATAACCACTTGCCCTGTTGGTAATTCCATTCTGTCGTATAACATTTTGAATTGTACCCAATCTTCACTGATGCTTAGTTCCCGACCCTTCGCCATTCTCATAAGCCTTTTACACTCGGGTGGAATTGGATTTCCCTCATCCCAACCTGTGACTGTTCTCACAGTTTTAAAACACAGTTCCGCGACCTCTTCCTTCGTCATTTGGCATTCCAATTCTCGAAAAATGTAATTCTTACTCATTTCGCGATACTTCAATGATAAAACCTCTAAATACAAGAGGTTGCACTGATTTAAGGAGGTATGCACCATTGAACATAAGCAGACAAAGTGCGCACTGTACGAAGGCGTACAAATTGGCAAGTTTGCCTTATAAAAAGTTATTCATGAATTGCTAATGTTCGATTTTTCGAAAATGATTTTTGTCCAGAAACTTCTCAGCGGCGATCATTGCTAGCAAGGTTTTGTCCAGAACATTCGTAGTTAGAATTTTTACCCGTTGCAAGCTAGCTAATGGCGGATTCACCAAATTCAGGCAAAGCGATGCCAAAGCGGGGTCGCATAGAGCGCCGCTTGCCTGTATTTAATTAGTTGGTTATTGGGTTGATTTACTCGTTGCGAGTAACTGTTTATCGGCTTTACTAACGATGGTTCCTAGCATAGAGGTACGAGTCATGTTTCCGCATCCAACACTAGGGCGACCAAGGCCATCTAATACTTTCTGCACTAACTCTTTTGCTTCTTGAGGATTACGTGCAAGCATGCATTCTAGTGAGTTTAGTATCAGCGACACTAGTCCCAATTTAAGTGGTCATTTTATCCATGATGGCTCCCTCACAATTTGCTGAAGTTTAAGTGAACCTGTTGGTATTCGCCTTCATCATCGCGTTCGTAGAAGTTGAAGTACGACTTACTGCCAATAACTAACAGTGAATCTTTTGCAGCTTCTTGAGCCTTGCGTAAGCTTGGGTCTTGAAAGTCTTTACCAATAAAGCTAATAGTGTTCGCAATAGAGGCATCATTCACAAAAAAGTCTTGAACCGCGATTAATACATCATGTGGCAGTTTGTCTTTTTGGCTGTTGTAATAGTCACGAGCGAGCTGACGAGCCGCATCATGCTCTGGGCCAAGGGTTTTGAGTTTGGCAGTTTTGTAAGTGATTTTGTACTTACCATCAAAACTGAACATTGCCACGTTCTCGCCATTCCCACGGGTATGCAGTTTCGTACCGTAGCTCTCCAACATTTCAATTCGAAATTCTTCAAAAGCTTTCACTAGGTTTTCTTTGAAGGCTTGAAGATGTTTTTGATGCGTTTTTACTTGCTTAACCAAACTGGTGACGAACGCATCTTTACGCAGCTCATGAGCGGGAATGTTGCACTGTGCGATAAGGTTGCCTTCCGCGTTATAGACAAAACCTTCCGGTGCGGCTGGACGAGTTGGCTTTACTTCTGGTTGTTGAGTCGTTTTATTCATTGTGGTGCTCCGGTTTTTACAAAATGGTCAGCTTGAATAAGCTCGTTCTGTTGTTTTAAAAATTGGCTGACGGCTTGGTAAGCCGTGTCTTTTGCGCCGTAAGCAGCGATGGCTGTGTTTGATTCCAATTGGGTCAATGCTTCTGCTCGATAGTCTACGATAGAGAACTCTCCGATACCGTTTTGGTTATTTGGGTCAAAGCGAACAATCACTTCGAGCTTAATGTCTTGATTGGATTGCTGTCCCATTACGCCTCCCAATAAATAATGCTGTGGTTAAGCTTAACGGCTTGCATGTGTCGTTCGATGCCTTGACAGTTCATGTTGATATCGAATTTTGCCATGTCGGCATCAGCAATTAATAAAGGTCTATCACTCATCACCAATTCACCTTTGCCTTTTGGTTTACGGCTGGCGACTCGACCGCCACGCAACCAAACAAATTCATCCGTTTCTCTGCGACTCATATTGCCTCCCAAGGACTTAGAACTTGGTTTAATAACTGGTAAGCAGGAGAGAGTAAAAATTGAAACTCAGCATCCAGCTGGGGGTTGTTGCCTTTGCCTCTTTTGGGCCTGCAATGCTTACAATGACCATTGTGTAAGTGCCATTTCAGAGTTTTCCCTCGGCAAGTAAGACATGGGGAGTAAGGTGAGGTCCCTGTCAGTTGATAGAGGTATGCATTCCCTTCTTGCCCACCAACCGTAACTACGCCATGTGCTTTTAAACGCATCAACAGGTTCTTAATGGTGGTGATCGCAAGGCGGTCACGTCCAACTTGTTGTTGCCAAAGAACCTTACACGTGCAGGGCTGGTGCTTAGTCAACAAGGCCATTACGGTCTCGGTGGTGTTGGGGAGCAGTGTCATGGTTACACTCCTATGCTTTCTTTTAAGTAGTGGTGAGCAGCGGCCAAGTGCTTCGGTGTCAGCGGCTCATGGTTTCGGGATGCTGACGAACTGGCTAACATAATCATGTCTGCGAGTGTTCTGAGTTGCCCTGTGGTTTTCGGCACAATGGCATAAGCCGCTTTAAACAACTCTTGGTCTTGAATACCCCAAGCCTGCATGTAGCTTTTGATGTCACCATTTGACGTTACCTTTATGCAGGTTGGACGTATCATTCGGCTCCAAATCGGGTTCATGTTGACTTGAGAGCGAGCCGCGCTCATACGAGTACGCACGACATCATTACCAAGAAGGAACACGCCGCACTTGCGCTCAGCTAAGATGCGTAAGCCATTCAATACATCATCTGAAAGGTATTGCGCTTCATCGATAATAATGAGTCCGTTTGAGCCATCTAGTTCTTGCGCTATTGCTTTTTGCATGAGGTAGACTGTCATGTTGGATGCCTTAATATTCATGCGCTCACAAAGCTCAGAGAGGATGGCCCGCGCCGATTTACACAAGTTTGAAGCAGTGACAATCCAGACGTTGTTGTGTTTGCGTTGATATTCTTCGGCGGTGACGGTTTTACCAATGCCTGAGCCTTCGTAAACCATCGACCAGCGGCGCATCGTGCGAGCCAAGTCCATCAGTTTCCAAATCGTTTCCGAGGTTGGCAGCATCAAAAAGTCAGGCTCTTGAAGTGACGTATCTGCTAACTCTTCAACTTGGGTACACCGTGTATTCAACCAGGTTTCAAGTTTATGAAGCTGAGTTTCGGTGTCGCCCGTATAAGGTTTGTTATTAAGCAACTTACTTAGAATGCCTTCACCAATATCAGACTCTTTGGCAATCTTACGATTACTGAGATTTTCACTGACTTTCACGGCAAGGACTTGTTGAATAATGTGGTTCATTTTGCTTTCCCGTACTGCTGCATTAATGCGTCTAAATCCATAGTGGGTTCAAAATCCGCACCCACCGCTTTCTTCTCAAGTAAGCCTTCAAACTCACTCGGGTTCATTTGATGCTGCTCTGGCGCTCTTGCTAACTCGGGTGTCATTTCAGTAAGGCTCGGCACCATACCGCCCAATGGCTCGGGCTTCTCATTGCTGCGCGTTAACTGGGCAAGGTCGTCGTTAGTTAATCCGACCATTTGCTCCTTTAACCACGCGGCTCGATTAATATCTTCACTTTGGTGTAGGCTCTGACGGCGTGCCGCGCCTAAATCGTCATAAGCCGCATCAGCAAACAATGGAACCTCGCCGATGAACTCTCCACGCTCACTGTAGGCATACACACAGCCTGTTAAGTCATAAGGGTTGAAGCGAAGATGAACACTTTGACCGATGTATTCGAACAACAGTGGGCTGCGGTAACGATTCGACAAATGCTTGCTGTAACGCCCTGCGTTTAATTCAACGAGGCCGCCACCATGAACCTTCACACTTTTGCGTGTCCGGTGCAGACACAGGCGCAACTGTGTTGCGGTGGGTTTACGTACTTGTATTTGGGTGTAACTTTGCTCAAACACTTGCTTATAGCTGTGAATGCCGCGTGCCATTTCACTGCGACGGCCTTCCAGGCTATTCCAATCGGTCACCCACTCGGCAAATAGCTCAACCACTAACTCAACAGGTACTGTGGCTTCACCGTAGTTCGCGGGTTTGCTGGTGGCTGATTCACCTGCGTAGGCTCCGGCAAAAGCTGGATGGCGCTCAAACTGACCGATACCACCTTTAGAATGGAACAAACGCTCAACAGGTTTGGCTCGCGCGTTACCTTTACGGCCTACGTTGTCATCTTCAACGCGAGTCCAGTTCACTTTTGAGCCTAGAGCCGTAATCGCGCCTTCAATCTCAGCGTTATCAAACTTTTTATGCTCTAACTTGCCTTTGCCCGTTGCTTTAGGGCGTGAGGTTCGCCCTGTCATTGCTTCACTTAACGCCACGGAGCCTCGGTCAAGGTCGAACATTTCAGGGATACCAAAGTTTAAAACCATGTTGAAAAGAGCAATGCCTAACATCTCAGTGTTCTCTGTAATATCAATGGCGTAGCCCACAATCATGGAGCTATAGACATCTTGGAACACCCAAACGGTAGGACGAAGCACCGTGCCATCTTCCAGGTGACAGCGAAGACGAAACTCATGACCATCACCCGATACGCGCTGCATAGCATGCATACCGACTCGTGTGCGACGCTGCGCAGGGACTAAGGTTTGCTTGGCTGCAAATAAACCACCTCGGCAATACACTTGAAGCTCATAAGGAATATCGGTATTCACGCGCTCTCGGATTGTGGAGAGGCAGGGCACACTCCAACCTTCACGCTTAGCGGCTTTACCCATGCGGTTATAACATTCGGTTATGGTGGGCTGTTCAGGTCGCAAATAATCGGCCTGAAACATGGACCAAGCTTCCTGTGATAAGGGGGCGGTACGTTTACCGTGAGAGCCAATTCTATCGAGAAGTGCCGGCAACCAATCTTCCACTGGGATCTTGTTGGTTTGCAATCCTGGGATGTTGTAAAACCAGCTCACAATTTTGGAATAGGTTCTTCCAGACTCTTCCGCCACGCGCTTCATTGATTTACGCATGCTAATACCTGATTCAACATACGCCTTAACTCGCATACACAATTCATAGCGCTGCTTGGTTGAAGCTTTCTTGCTTTCGGTAGCTTCTTCGTACTCAAGCCATAGTTCATCGGAATCAGGAGTTACAACTTGACGAACATGGCGGCTGTCTTCAGCTTGTAGAGTTTGCTGCTTAGCTACGTCACGCAAGAGGTGCAAACGAGTTTCTTCTGGTAAGCAATCGAGATGGTACTCAAAGGCTTTAGAGCCTTGGCGTTTACGCTTTCGAACAACACCTAGTTGGTTTAGCTTGTATCTCACACCTTGAGGTGTGCCTGCCATGCCTGGTCTATTCAATAATTGCGATACATCAACCCACATCTCACACCGCCTTGTTTTGTCTGTATCGACTAGGCCAAATCTCTTTAGGGTGTTTGTTTAAGGCGTCAGCAATAATTCGTTCACCTTTAGGCCATGGACGAGATAAGGTGTTAGACAACGTTGTAGCAGCAAGACCTGCCTTTATAGACAAGCCTTTTAGCGTTAGTCCTTTCTTATGTAATGCTGCAACTATATCGATTCTGTGCATGTCTTTTCTTTCAATAGACATAATGATCCCCTAACTAAAAACTGATATGCTAATTAGTCGCTAAACTAACTATCGCTAATTAGTTTGCAAACTTAATCAAGTTAGTTAAGTTTTGATCACATTATTGAACAAATCAAGCGCAAAGTTGAACTTTCTTTTCGTATTTTGTTCGCATTTTGGTTTTCCTAGTTATTATTCCATATAAATCAATAAGTTGAGTTAAAAGAAAGACTATGCGTAATAATGAAAAATTACTTTCTTTAGATGAAAGTACATTAGAAAGTGTACATAACCGTATTGAAAGCCTGATGAATGGTAGGGTTGGTCGAGAATGCGCACAGGATTGGGATGTGCCGCATAGCACTTTAGTGACGCTATTACATCGAAGAAGCGATCCGAAACTATCTATGCTATTAAAAATAGCTAACGCAGAAGACGTGACCATTGATTGGCTTGCTACTGGTAAAGACTCATCAGCACAATTTGTAGAAGTTCCCGTTAGAAAAGACAACGTTGTTGAGGTAGTTCAATATAACTTTCAAGCTAGTGCTGGGGCTGGCTGTCTAGTTGTTTCAGAAAACCCTGTAGCCAGATTTGAGTTTTCAAAGGAATGGCTTATCCGCCAAGGACTGAACGGGAAGGAATTAACTATTGTTCCTGTACGTGGGGACTCTATGGAGCCAACATTGATGGATGAAGATCTAATGCTGGTGGAAGTGGTAAAAGATCCTAAACAGGCCCGTGATGGCGTGTGTGTGTTTAGAATCGATGATGAAGTGTTGGTAAAGCGTGTTCAGTATGATTTTGCTAGCGGTGGCTACCATGTAACAAGTGACAATACTGCATATAAGCCATTTTTTATTGGAGAAGAGTTTGAAGGCCGGTTCCAATTACTTGGTCGCATGGTAAGAGTGTTACAGAGAGCAAAGAAAGCATAACTAAAAGATCATTTTACGCACAATATCATCTGTTTTAACTCTTAACCATGAGCTCTTCATTAAAGTCCTAAAATCTTCAATAATTCACTTTAGAGCTAAAACTCATCTTTTATTTCTTATTTTCAATGCGTTACCAGCGTATAACTCACTTTCTCTTTTGTATTAACTTTTAATTCTCTCTATCATCATAAGCTTAGTGCGTTATCGCGATATCCTTTTGCGCGACACTCACGCCTTTAATTTGTGCGTAGACACGTTGTCCAATTTCTAAATTCAGCTCATCCAGCGCCCACAATGTAATGGTTGCCCATAGGTAGCATCCGGCCTCAAGTTCTAACTCGACAGCGACACTCTGCTTATTCGAGCCTTGTTGGTGCGTCTCTACCCTTTTTATAGTGACAGGAAGGATATTACGTATCGAAGTACCTTGCGGCTGCTGTAGCGTGATAGAGACATCATTTGCCCTC
Source organism: Vibrio sp. 10N.247.310.17 (assembly GCF_041466605.1). Classification (NCBI taxonomy): domain Bacteria; kingdom Pseudomonadati; phylum Pseudomonadota; class Gammaproteobacteria; order Vibrionales; family Vibrionaceae; genus Vibrio; species Vibrio sp. 10N.247.310.17. Next base: position 52,006 of record NZ_JBFSTC010000004.1, read on the forward strand.
ACTTGCAGCCTTACCGTAGTGCCAAGCTCGCTCGACACCTTTTGAACCCAAAGTGACGTTGATTTACCTAACGTTAGACGTGACAACGCATAATCATCATTATGTTCCGCTAATGTCGCTTCAAACAACGAACTTTGCTCTGAAAAAGATTGCCACGGTTGCATGGCTCTCGATGCCCATACCTCTTCCGTCATCCCCGATGAAATAACTGTGCCTTGCTCAATGATCACAAGGTGATTTGCCAAGCGTAATATTTCATTGAGGCTATGAGTAACATAGATAATCGGTATTTGAACGGTTTCAGATAAGTTTTCCAGAAACGGCATTACTTCACGCTTACGAGGTAAGTCCAGAGACGCCAATGGCTCATCCATCAATAGAATGCTGGGCTTAGACAACAGTGCGCGGCCAATCGCAACACGTTGCTTCTCACCGCCAGACAGACGGGCTGGATAGCGATCAAGCAGCGAGTCCAACGATAGCAGCGAGACTATTTGTTCAAAGTGCGCGTTATCGACGCATTTCATGCCGTACTTTAAATTCGCAGCTACCTTCATGTGTGGGAACAATCGTGATTCTTGGAATACATAGCCGACGTTGCGTTTGTGCGTTGGTAAGTTGATGCCATTTTCACTATCAAACAGAATGGTTCCAGATACGCTGATCAAGCCACTATCTGGTTGTTTGAGACCACTAATGGCATTGATAAGTGAAGTTTTACCTGCACCAGAACGACCGAAAATTGCCGTAATACCAGTACTTGGCAATTCTAAGTCAATATCAAAAAACGTTTCACCAAGCTGTTGCTGATATTGGAGGACTAAAGCGCTCATGCGACTCATGCGTTGCCCCCCAAACGTTTTGCTGACTTTTTGTTGAGCCATTCAGAAAGCATCAGTGAACTCAGCGCGATCACAATAGAAATGACACACAAACGTGCGGCTTCCATTTCTGCTCCAGGGGTTTCAATAAAGGTATACATGGCTAAAGGAATAGTTTGAGTTTCTCCAGGGATATTGGAAACGAAGCTGATGGTCGCACCAAATTCACCCAGACTTCTTGCGAATGAAAGCATGGTGCCAGTAATGATCCCTGGGATCATCAGCGGTAATGTAATAGTGAAGAACACACGAAGCGGTGAAGCGCCCAATGTAGCTGCGGCCTCTTCAAGTTTACTGTCTACGGTTTCTAAGCTCAGTCGTATAGAACGTACCATCAGAGGCAACGCTACGACCACACACGCTAGAGCAGCGCCCTTCCAACTAAAGCTGAATACAATACCAAACACGTCATTAAGCCAAGAGCCAATAACGCCTTGTCTACCCATCATCACTAGCAGCAAATAACCGATGACCACAGGTGGAAGCACCAAAGGCAAATGGACAATACTTTCTACAATGCTTTTGCCCACAAATTGTTTCTTAGCAAGCAGCCATGCCAAGCCGATGCCGATTGGAATAAGCCACAAGATGGCAAAACCAGCGACTTTCAAGCTCAGCATTAAGGCTTGGTATTCGTATTCCGATAGATACATCATTTAACGCACTTCAAATCCAAAACTGTTCAAGGTGTCCTTCGCTTTTTCGCTCTTTAGGAAAGTATAGAACTGTTCTGCGACGACTTTATCGCTCAATTTAGCTACAGGGTAACGTATTGACGTATGTAAATCTGATGGGAACGTCGACACTAGGTTCACTTCTTTAGATAGCAATGCATCTGTTTTGTAAACAATGCCAAGCTTAGCTTCACTACGCTCTACCAAAGCCAATGCCATACGTACATTGTTACTTGGTGCCAATCGAGCCTTCACATCGTCCCATACACCTAACGTTTCTAGCGCTTCTTTCGCATAGATACCCGCAGGAACCGACATGGTGTTGCCAACTGCAAGTCTTTCATTCATTAGAAGTTTAGCCCATTGGTCACCGCTTGAGAGGTCCAAAGATATTGGCGTCTCTGTCGGGGAAATTAACACGAGTTCGTTTTCGCACAAGTTTGTGACATTGTCACTAGCAACCAATTGGCGATCGACTAAATGCGTCATCCATTTTTCGTTTGCCGAGATAAAAATGTCTGCTGGCGCACCTCGTTCAATTTGGCGCACCAAAGACGACGTGCTCGCATACACTGGAATAACATCGACAGAATGATCTTTCTCAAACTCTTCAACCAACAAGTTAACCGCGTTCGTCATCGACGATGCAGCATAAACTCGTAGTTTTTCAGCAGCCAAAAGATGAGTAGAACTCAGTGCTGAAACTAAGATGATAGTTAAAAGGATGACTCGTTTTTTCATTATTGTCATTTAATCTATTGTTCGTTTAAATTCTTGAGCTAACTTCTAAGTTGCGGCCTAAGCTGTTAATTCAGGCCAAAGCAGGTCAAGGTTCAAGTGATCTTCGATGGCATCAGCGATTCGATTGATACCCAACTCTTTAAGCTGTTCATGGTCAATCGCTGTCACATCATTGGCGCCTGCCCATTCGCAAATAAGCGACAATGCATCACTGTTATCGAATACGCCATGCAGGTAAGTACCAAAAATTGAGTTATCTTGATTCACAGCACCATCAACACTGCCAGATTCTAACTGAACCGGTAATACCGTTTCATTGACATCAGTCCTACCTACGTGGATTTCATACCCTTTTACTTGTGCAGTTTTGCCATCAAGTGTCATGGTTCCACACACATTGGTTAAAGTTTTCTGCTGTGTTAGTGTCGTTTCAGTATCAAGATACCCCAACCCTTCACTGCTTCCAGATTTCCCTTCAACGCCATCTGGGTCGTGGATGATATTCCCTAGCATCTGATAACCGCCACAAATACCCATCACTTTCCCGCCCAAGCGAAGATGACGCTGAATATCTTTATCCCAACCTTGCTGTTTTAGGTATTCCAAATCGGCTCTTACCGATTTTGTTCCCGGCAAGACAATCAAATCAGCGTTGTCCAGGCGCTCGCCTTTGCCTACGTAACGTAAATCAATCGACGGGTTAAGTCGCAGAGCGTCAAAGTCTGTATGGTTACTGATTCGAGTTAGTACTGGCACTACAACCTTAAGTTTAGCTTCTCCATCAGACTCTTGGGCTGAGGTAATGGCATCTTCCGCTTCTAAGTTAAAACCATGCAGATAAGGCAAAACCCCTATCACAGGCTTACCTGTTTTCTCTTCTAGCCAATCTAAACCAGATTGAAGTAACGCAATATCGCCTCTAAAACGGTTTATCACAAAGCCTTTTACGCGCGCTTGTTCAGATTCAGATAATAGAGCTAATGTGCCGTAGAGGTGTGCAAAAACGCCGCCACGATCAATATCAGCAACGATGATCACTGGGATGTCTGCCTTTTCAGCAAAGCCCATGTTCGCGATATCGTTTTCTCGAAGATTTATCTCTGCGGGACTGCCCGCACCTTCAATCATCACGCTTTGGTATTCTTCGGAAAGTCGATCAAACGAATCAATAACCGAATTCATCGCAACTTTCTTGTAGTCGTGATATCCGGTCGCTTCCATATTCGTCAGTGCTCTTCCTTGTAGAATCACTTGCGCACCCGTATCTGAATTGGGTTTTAGCAATACAGGGTTCATATGAACGGTAGGCTCAATATTACAAGCTTGTGCCTGAACCGCTTGAGCGCGACCAATTTCGCCACCATCTTTTGTCACTGCGCTATTTAGCGCCATATTTTGTGGCTTAAAAGGTGCCACTTTGATGCCTTTCCTTGCCAAAACACGGCATAAACCTGCCACCAAAACACTTTTTCCGGCATCTGACGTTGTCCCTTGAACCATAAGGGCGTTTAACGGTGATCGCATCTGTACTTAAATCCTTTATTTCTTAATTTTCAATTTATAGCTGTGGACAATATTTCTCTGCCCCCATCTTAACGTCATTGTCGTGTAGATGCTCAATAAAATGAATGGAAAATGAATGTGTTACTCACTCTGGATTCAACCCCAGTGTTGTTTAATAGCTCCATCGAAACGAAGCTTACAAACAAAATAAGCACACTAACGAAAAGAAACGTTTCAAATTCAGAAAAACGTTTCTACTAAAAACAACATTAAGGGATTCACCATGAAAAAAACTGTATTAGCTATCGCATCTACTATTATCCTCGCTCCTACTTTCGCAATGGCTAGTGACCATCACAGCGACAGTAATCACAACAATAGCGACAGTAACCACAAGCATCAGAGCGCTATTGCGTACACGGGACCGATTGAAACCGTTTCAGTTGCGACTCTACTAGCAGACACCAGCATGTTCGCAGAGCAAGAAGCAATCGTAGATGGCAAGATTGTTCGTCAACTAAAGAACGATACGTTCGTATTCTCTGATGGTCAGAGTGAAATTCAGATCGAACTGGATGACGATATCCTTCTAGCGCAACCGCTCACCGCAGATACAAAAGTTCGTATATTTGGCGAATACGAAGGTGGTAAAACGCCAGAGATCGAAGTAGATCATATTCAAGTTTTGTAAGATACGAACTCCGTACCGTCGACTTCAAAGACATGATTTATAACAAATGGCCTGCATATTGCAGGCTTTTTTGCATTATAATGCCGAAAAATATAATTAATATGGAGTCACCATGCTAGGTAGCGCAAACAAGACGGTCCTTTTGGGGTTGGTTACACTGTGTTCATTCTCTGCGTATGCAAACAACTTTAACTACAATACATTTGAGCTACGCACAGGTATTAGCCCTAGTACATTTGGTGGCGAAGTCACAACAATGTTCACTCAAAACTCACACTTTGTTGCTCGAATCGATTCTGAATTTGAAGGGGATTGGGATGCGGCTGTAGGTATGGGGTTCAACGGCCCTATTAATCAGTTGGCTGATATTACTGGACAGATGTTACTGCACAACATCGAACGTAATGATGGTAACCACATTAAAACTGAAATCAATATTGGTTTAAGAGCTTGGTTGCTGGCAAACATTGAAGTTAACGCCCGCCTTGGTCAACTCGTAGACAGCGACGACACGAGTTCAATTGTCGGTGTAGGGGCTCGCTTCCACTCAACAGAACAGCTTTCAGTAGGTATTGACCTTCGAAATAACGGTACTTACGGCCACCAATTCTTAATGTCAGCTCGATTTGGCTTTTAAGTCTATTCAGCACTTATGATCCATCAGTGAGCAAATGTTAAATTCGATTGTTTAAACGGTAACTTAAAGGCTAATAGTCTCGTGACCTATTGGCCTTAATGTCTGATTTTGCAACTAAAAACTAAACATTTAGCTTAAAATCCTCGAAAATCACCCTTTCTCGTCACTTCCGTTTATAACTCATTTTTATACTATTCATTTATTGATAAAAATCAGTAATAAAATATCTTTACGGTAATACGGCGTACTGCTACTCTCTTCCAAATTTCTAATAGAATGAAGCACCGTAAATGGGTGTTAGCAATATTTCAATCAAGAACAAATTAACATTGATGTTTGTTGTCATTATTTTCGCAATGACTATGATTCAGACTTATGTAACAGGTAAGCAACTTCTTAACGAAACCTATCGTTCCATTCAGCAATATTCAAATACACTAACTGATACAACGGTATCGGGTATAGAAAAATGGATTGAAGGCCGAATTAACGTTGTAAATGCAGCGAAAAATTCATTTACTTTTACCGATGACCCAACCAGCTATTTAACTCAAAGTACAAGTGCCGGTAAGTTTCAAATTGCCTACGCAGGGCTTTCTGACGGTCGCTTTCTTCTAGGTGGTGATTTGCCAGTACCGCAAGACTACGACCCACGTACTCGAGATTGGTACAAAGCGCCTATGGCGGCAGGTCAAACAGTCGTCACTGAACCCTATGTTGATGTAGCTACGAATGACCTAGTGGTAACAATTGCAAGCCCATTCCATACCAACGGTTTCTCTGGTGTTATTGGTGCAGACCTGAACTTAAACACCCTCATTAATGATATTGTAAGTATCGAGCAACCTGGTGTTTACGCTTTTCTTGTCGATGGTAAAGGTAACATTGTTGCCCATAGAGACCGTGGCCTAACGCTAAAGCCTGTTTCTAATATTTCAAACAACCTTTCTGCTCAGAAAATCAAATCACTTGCGCAAAATCCAGAATTTGAAGAGTTAACCATTAAAGGTACCGACTCCCTTCTTTCTGCTCAGAAAGTTCCTCATACAGACTGGTACTTCACTGTTGTTATAGATAAAGATCACTCTTTTGCTTCTTACTATTCATTAGTTCGTCAGTCGGTAATATTTGGTCTAATACAACTTGCTGTAATCGCATTTGTTGCGATGTTTATCATCAAGAAAGCACTGTCGCCATTAACGACACTAAGCTCGGCAATGGAAGCATTGTCCAAAGGTGACGGCGACTTAACACAGCGTATGACTGTTCATAGTAAAGACGAGATTGGGACTCTAGCGCATCACGTCAACGCATTCATAGCAAAACTTCAAGAGATAGTGCGTGATATTGCGGGCTCTTCAAGCCAGCTTAATCAGCAATCTGAAATTAGTACCAATGTCGCTCGTCAAACAAGTGAAGGTCTATCGGTCCAACTTCACGAAATTTCTCAGATTGCTACAGCCGTGCATGAAATGTCGGCAACAGCAGAAGAAGTAGCAAACAACGCGCAAATGACGGCTGACTCAGCGATCAGTTCAACATCGAATTGTGAACAAGGTAAGCAAGTCATCATTCGTAACCAAGATTCGATCACTAGTCTTGCTCAACAAGTTGAGAACGCTTCAGGAATCATTCAAGAAGTTGAGAAAAATGCGTTAGACATCAACACTATTCTATCAACCATTTCTGATATTGCAGAACAAACTAACCTACTTGCCTTAAACGCAGCGATTGAAGCGGCACGTGCGGGTGAGCAAGGTCGCGGTTTTGCGGTTGTGGCAGATGAAGTTCGTGTGCTTTCTCAACGTACTCACAGCTCTACAGACGAGATTCGCGAAATGATCGAGACTCTTCAGAAAAACAGCGTCAGTGCGGTTGAATCAATGCAACGTAGCCAAGACTTGGCGCAATCAAGTGTCGATGATGCAAACAATGCGACTATTGCACTGGAAGAGATCGCGACATCGATTCAACAGATCTCAGAGATGGCTTCACATATCTCGAATGCTGCTTCTGAGCAAAGATCGGTTACCGGTGAAGTCAGTAAGAATATTCAGTTGGTTAATGATGTATCAGAAAACATGTCTACTGAGGCTGATAACTCTCGTCACTTGTCTGAAGAGTTGCGCGGTATTGCTCAACAGTTGAATACTCAAGTTCAATTGTTTAAATACTAGACGTACGGATAATTCGTTCTAGCTCTTGAGCGCGGTTAAACAATGTTGTTTAACCGCGTTTAAAATTAGAACCAACATCAGAACGACAAAAAGCCCCCGACCACTATTGTGTTCGGGGGCTTTCTTATTTTCATTACTTTCTTATTATAGTTAGCAAATAAACAGTTAGCTGCTAGCCGTTTACCTAATTACTAATGCAACTATAGGTCAACCAATACGGTTATAGACCAACTAAGACTGTTATAAGCTAACCATCAGCATCTTTTTCTGATGATCCAAGTACTCTTCATAAGTACCTTGGAAGCTCACTAATTGTTGGTCTTTTACATCAATGATGTGTGTTGCTAGCGAAGAAACGAACTCACGGTCATGGCTTACAAAGATAAGCGTCCCCGTGTAAACCTTCAATGCGTCGTTCAGGGCTTGGATTGCTTCCATGTCCATGTGGTTCGTTGGTTCGTCCATCACAAGCACGTTGATATCTTGCATCATTAGCTTGCCGAATAACAGACGGTTCTTCTCTCCACCAGAACAGTTACGCGCTTTCTTGTTCGCATCATCAGCAGTAAACAATAGACGACCTAGAATACCACGTACCATAAGGTCATCGTGCTTCACTGTACGCCATTGTGAGATCCAATCGAAGATACTCAGATCGTTATCAAAGTCAGACGTGCTATCTTGTGGGCAGTAGCCTACTGATGCGTTTTCAGACCATTTAACGATACCTTCGTTTTGTTCTAGCTCTTGAACTAGGCATTTCAATAGTGTTGTTTTACCCACACCGTTCTCACCGATAACAGCAAGACGAGTACCCGCTTCAAGTAGCAAGTTACCACCAGCAAACAGTGTTTCGCCATCGAAGCCGTGACCAAGCTCTTGAAGTTCAAGCGCTTGACGGTGTAGTTTCTTGCCTTCACCAAAATCAATGGATGGGCTCATACGGCTCGATGACTTCACTTCATCAAGCGTGATTTTGTCCATTTTCTTAGCACGTGAACTTGCTTGCTTTGCTTTAGATGCGTTAGCACCAAAACGGTTTACGAAGTCTTGAAGCTCGCTGATCTCAGCCGCTTTCTTAGCATTGCTCGCTAGAAGTTGATCGCGAATCAAACCCGACGCTTCTAAGAAGTACTCGTAGTTACCTGGGTAAACACGTAGCTCGCCGTAGTCGATATCTGCCATATGTGTACATACAGAGTTAAGGAAGTGTCTATCGTGCGAAATGATGATCATTGTACATTTACGCTGGTTTAGCTCTTCAGCAAGCCAGTTAATCGTGTGGATGTCCAAGTTGTTGGTTGGTTCATCAAGAAGCAGGATATCTGGGTTTGCAAACAATGCCTGTGCCAATAGCACACGCAGTTTCCAACCCGGAGCAACTTGTTGCATCAGGCCGAAGTGAAACTCTTCTTCAATACCCGCTTGGATTAGGATATCACCAGCACGGCTTTCTGCCGTGTAGCCATCCATTTCCGCGAATTCACTTTCAAGCTCCGCGACTTTCATACCATCGTCTTCGCTCATTTCTGGCAAAGAGTAAATACGGTCACGTTCTTGTTTTACTTCCCACAGTTTTTTGTCACCCATGATTACTACATCGATAACGCTGTACTGTTCAAAAGCGAACTGATCTTGGCTTAGCACACCCAGTTTTTCTCCAGGAGTGATCGAAACGTTGCCCGAGCTTGGCGTCAATGCGCCACTTAGGATTTTCATGAACGTTGATTTTCCGCAACCATTGGCGCCGATCAAACCATAACGGTTTCCGTTACCAAATTTAGCAGAGATGTTTTCAAACAGCGGCTCTGCGCCAAATTGCATTGTGATGTTCGCGGTAGATATCAAAGAACTAATTCCTAAGCGTGTACTGACAGATAATTATTTGGCTATTTCAATTAGCCAAAATAAGAAGTACGAAAGTATGGATTAAACATAAAACGAAGCGCGGATTATATAGAGATCAGGATCACATTGTCGAGGTTAAACAGTGAACGAATGAAGAACAACGCACAATAAAGTGTATTTCGTCGGTTATTACATCATAAAAAGAAAAAATCCCCACTAATTCCATTAGTAGGGATTTCATTTCTCATCAATAAAAGCATCAGACTCTAATTCGAATGAATACCGATTGACGCTATTTAGTTACTTTTTTCTGAACGTATTTTTGACCAACATCGACAACGGCAACATCTCTAAAGAAGCTTCTCCCCAACAGAATTGGGAAAGAAAGATGCGTTCGATCTGCTAGCGTAAACTCAGTCTTATCTTTTAGATCGCCGATTTGAATTGAAGCGACAACAACAGCACGTCGTTGTGTACCTTCCGCGCTCGACTGCTTGATCTTAACCCAACGCTCTACCGGCAAGCTGATCTCTTCAGTTGTGATGCCGTCATGTTCAATTTTGAACTTAACCCAATCTTTACCGTCACGTTCGAAATCAACAATATCAACGGCACTGATTGATGATGTTGTTGCACCTGTATCAACTCGTGCTTTAAACGCTTCTTTAAGACCAGGAACAAACACCCACTCCTCTTCGCCAAGAATCAGTTTGCCATCGCTTGTCTTGGTTGGTTTTGCAGTCGGTTTTTGTTCAGGCTTTGGTTTCGCTTCTGGTTCCGTTGGTTTTACTTCTTCAGGCTTCTCTGTAGGTTCCGTTACTTTCTCGCCTTCCGTTGCGTCAGTCTTAGAAGAGTCATCGACAACCGGTTGTTCTACTTGAGGCTTTTGCTCAGGCTCGACAGGAACTTGAGTCGTCGTCGAACAAGCAAACAGGCCACCACTTAGCATTAAAACTACAATCGTTTTCCAATTATACATTCAGTCACCTTCTATTTTGAAACGTTGGCTATCGCTTTAGCCACATAAGGAATATGGGATTCAGAAAGGCCCGCGATATTGATGCGTCCATCACCAACACCATAGACTCCATATTCTTCACGTAGTTGATTCATTTGAGTTTCTTTAAAGCCTAGTACACTAAACATGCCTTTATGGCTTTCGATGAAGTCAAATTGTGACGTGTTGTAAGTATTTCGCAATTCATCACATAAACTTTTGCGCAGATTTAACAAACGTTGCTGCATTTCACTCAACTCTTGTTTCCAAATCGTCGTTAGTTCTTGATTCTGAAGAATTGTTTTAACCAACGCGGCACCATGATCTGGCGGCATTGTGTAAGTTGAACGAGCCAGCGTCAGTAGCTTACCTTTAGCATTGCCTACGTGTTCGCTGTTCTTACCGATAACGATCGCGGCACCCGTTCTTTCACGGTACAAACCGAAGTTTTTCGAACATGACGTCGTAATCAACATCTCTTCTACGTTGTTCGCCATATGTTGAAGACCTTTTGCGTCTTCTTCTAGGCCATCACCAAAGCCTTGGTAGGCAATATCAACAAACGGTAAGAAACCATTCTTTTGCGATAACTTAGTAATTTCCTGCCACGCTTCAAAATCAATGTCAGCACCCGTTGGGTTATGACAGCAACCGTGAAGAAGTACCACGTCTGATGGACCCGCTTTTGAAAGGTCGGCCAACATTTTAGCCGTATCAACTTGCTTCGTTTCAGGACTGAAGTAATTGTAGTATCTAACTTTTAAGCCCGCCGCTTCCATCACCGGTTTATGGTTAACGTAGCTTGGGTTTGAAATCCAAACCGTTGTGTCTGGTTGAGAGACTTTCATCAAGTCACCCAACATGCGAAGTGCACCACTTGCACCTGGTGTTTGAATCGCAGCAACGCGACCTATTGCAGAAGTCCCTTTAAGCAACAGATCAACCATGCTCTGGTTAAACTCTTCACAGCCTGCTAGGCCAACATAAGCTTTGGTTTTCTGTGTTTCAACAACGATATCTTGAGCCTTAGAGACGGCTTTCATGATCGGTGTTTCACCTTGGTCGTTTTTGTAAACGCCAATGCCTAAGTCGACTTTATCAGTGCGAGTATCGCCGCGGTAAGCGACAGACAGAGATAGAATTGGATCTAAAGTTGGTTTTGGTAGATGTGAAAACATGAAAGTCACAACCCTTTGAAATTCAAGTATGAGTTTCACGTTAACATTATCGTAGACAAATCAGAAACATTTTTTAATAGAAGCGCTTAGTTACCATTAGTAATTAGAAGTAATCAGAGATTGGTCATTTCAAACGTATAAATAGTGCAAATTTCAAACACCTAATAACCAATTGCACAATTCAAAGCGCTGTATGTCTAGGTATCTTATGCTTCTATGTGTCTTATGTTTCTATGCTCCCTATTAAGATCGCTATTGGGCACTCAGTTTGAATTGTCTTGGTGTCATTCCTGACCACGCCTTAAACCGAGTGCTAAAGTTAGCGGCATTTGGATATCCGACTATCTCACCAATGTGTTGAATCGACCAATCACTCGATCTAAGTAGCCGTGCAGCGTATTCCATTCTCATACGCATGATATGAGTCATAGGGCTGTGCGAGTAATAGCGCTGACACAAACGATGGAAGTGTGGCTCTGAGCACGGGAATAAGCTCGCGAGTTCATGAACGTTCCATTCTTTATGGAGCTGCTTTTGTACATTATCGAAAACGCGTCTTAATCGGATCAAATTGCGTGACTGTTGCTGAGGCACTGGCGCATTAATCATGAACTCTATTTGGGCTACACTGTGAATCGCAATCGCTCCGCCTAAATCAATGGGCAAGGCAATGCTTCTCAACAACGTATGAATACAGGACGAAACAACTTCTGCTGCTGGTGATAGCGTATAACTCACCTCATCATTGACGACATTTTCCCATAGCTTGTTGGGCGAGAGAAAGATCCATGCGATCTGCCATGTTTCCTCTTCAATACCAAAACCATTCTCTATTCCTGCTGGAACAGTAATGCACGAACCCGGTTCTAAAATGTAACGACACGCCCCACTTTCTAACCAACCTTTTCCTCTCACGGTATACAACAGCATGTGTTTCTGTTGGTTCTTACGATACACCGAAAAAAAATCGCGACACGACGCCGTCCCACATTGAACGATACCGAGCTCTTCAAATGCCAATACGTGGCTTTGATCGACAAACTCTTGATGCGTCTTTTCAGAGATCTCATACCTTTCTTGTTTATCACTCATATCACTGCTAACTCATTCAATTGGCCAACTTATCAAAGTGGATAGTTTGGCAAAAGTTTGTGATGAGTCTGAAGAATACAGCGAAAACAAATGCCGATAAACTTCTCGCATAATCACTACCGGGGAAATGCGATGCTCTCGACATATCGTCATTTAGACAAAGAATTTTGGCAAAAACTATTACACATCGGTTTACCAGTCTCGTTGCAAACCATGTTGTTTTCACTGCTTGGCGTGATCGATATTTTTATGGTCAATCAGCTTGGTGATTCTGCAACCGCCGCGGTTGGTGTTGGCAACCGTATCTTCTTCTTCAACTTGATCATGGTATCGGGGATTAGTGGAGCCGTGAGCGTGCTAGCTTCGCAATATTTTGGTGCCGGTGATTTCAACGGAATTCGACGTACACTAGCGCAATCATGGGCACTTTCGATCTTTGCCATCATGCCCTTTGTGTTCATCTATACATTGGCTCCTGAATCAGTCGTGTCTGTGGTGGCCTCAGACCCTGATTACGTCCGCTTGGCAACGGATTACCTTTGGATAACAGGAGCCAGCCTTATTGGTACCGCTGTAGTTGTGCCGCTAGAGAGTGCACTTCGTTCTGTGGGCGAAGCCAAGCTGCCCACCAAAATCAGTATCTGGGCAATTATCGTCAATGCAATTCTCAACGCCCTATTGATCTTCGGCTTGTTTGGGTTTCCAGAACTGGGTGTGGTTGGTGCGGCTATTGGCACCACGGTATCTCGATTCTGTCAAACCATTGCATTGCTTGTTATGGCAAAGAGACACTACGCCCACCTATTTCCTACATTAAGCAATTGGCGAGATGCGATATTAGCGAAGCATAGAAAGAAGTACTTCACGATAGCCATACCTCTGTTGGTTCATGACACAGCATGGGCGGGCGGGATTCTTATTTACAACGTTATTGTTGGCCAAATGGGGGTTGGAGAGCTTGCGATCATTTCCTTGCTATCGCCTGTTGAAAGCATTTTGATCTCTGCTTTTTTGGGTTTTGCGGTTGCGGCTTCCATCATTCTAGGTAACGAGATTGGTGCGAAGAACTATCAACGTGTCGAGAATACAGCTTGGGGTTATGTGTTAGTGAGTTGTGGGCTTGCTGCTTTACTGGCATTAATGTGCTTTATCGCCAAACCCGCGATCGTATACATGATCGGTCTTACTCACTTAGAGCTCAAAGATACGGCCGTTAACGTTACCTTAGTAATGGCACTCGGTATGGTACTAAGAGTCTTCAACATGGTTGGGATCGGAGGCGTGTTAAAAAGCGGTGGTGACATCAACTACAGCATCTTCATCGACCTGTTTGGCCAATGGGCAATCGGTATTCCCCTTGCCTACTTTACTGCGTTGGTGTTGGGTTGGCCGCTAGAATGGGTTTTGATGATTGTGCTGCTGGAAGAGTTAGCGAAGATAGCTTTAACTAGCCAGCGGATTCACTCTAAGAAATGGATCAACAACTTAATAGAAGAGCCAGATCAGGTCGTTGCTTGAATGGTAGTTTAAGCGAATAAACGAAAAGAACTCACACCCAAGGGCCGATTGGTTGCATTGCGCTAACCATGACGCCCTTTTTCGTGTTACGAATGTGCTAAGCCACGACAACTGTTATATGTCAGTAAATCGATGAATGATTTGGTTTGAGCTACCACGCCAATCCAACATCGGATCCGCTTTGTCTTGCTCGAAACGACCATCAATCAAAGTATCGACGTATTCCAGTACTTGCTTCTGCTTTTCATCGAGTTCATCGAGTTCGTAACCCGTCCACATCCAGATGTCTTTACCTTCACATTCTGCTTTTACACGCTGAACCAACTTAAGCACTTCAGACACGTTAGCAGGATGTAGAGGATCACCACCAGAAAGCGACAAACCACGGCGCTTGATTCGCGGATCGTTCAGATCAGCGATAATGTGGTCTTGCAGTTCTTGAGTGAACAAGTGCCCTGAGTCCAACCTTTGCGTCGATTGGTTATAACACCCGCGACACTGGTGCACACAGCCCGACACAAACAAAGTGCAGCGTGTTCCTGGGCCGTTTACAACGTCGATTGGGTGATATTGATGGTAGTTCATAAGGCAGTATTGAAAACTCGTTATTGCTTAATAGTTTGAAGCGAAATGCTGTAAGAGCTGCAATAAAAGAATTGGTATCGACATAGCGCCGATACCAATCTTGTTTCTTGAAACGTAGCTCTTCTTAGTAAGCTAGCTAATGATCTTAGAGCTTACTAAAGGTGCTTCACGCGGCGTTTAACTTCTTCTTGCTTACCGAAGTTAAATGGTCGTGCATCTGGGCTACCAAGGTAACCACAAACGCGGCGCGTTACAGACACTTTGGTTGAGTCATGGTTACCACACTTAGGACACGTAAAGCCTTTACTTGTACAGTCGAACTCACCGTTGTAGCCACATTCGTAGCACTCATCAATTGGCGTGTTGGTGCCGTAGTAAGGAACACGTGTGTAACTGTAGTCCCATACGTTTTCTAGCGCTTCGATGTTCTTCTGCATGTTCGGGAATTCGCCGTAACAGATGAAACCACCGCTAGAGATTTCTGGATAAGGCATCTCGAAATCGATCTTGTCGTATGGGTTCACTTTCTTCTGTACGTCTAAGTGGAAGCTGTTTGTGTAGTAGCCACGGTCAGTTACACCATCAATTACACCAAACTCTTTGGTATCTATGCTACAGAAACGGCTGCATAGGTTTTCACTTGGTGTACCGTATAAGCTGAACGCGTAACCTGTCTCTTTTGTCCAAGATTCCACTTCTCGCTTCATGTACTCCACCAGCTCAAGCGCTTTAGCACGCATTTCGCCGTCGTCATACAGGTGAACGTCTGTGCCGTAAAGTGCTGTCATTGCTTCATGGATGCCAATGTAACCAAGAGAAACAGACGCACGGCCATTCTTGAAGATATCGGCAATAGAATCGTCTGCTTTCAAACGAACGCCACAGGCACCTTCCATGTATAGGATTGGAGCAACACGCGCTTTCACGTTTTCTAGACGCGAAATACGAGTTTCTAGAGCGCGACGAGCTAGCTTCAATTTTTCATCAAGCAGTTCGTAGAACTTAGCCATATCTTGTTTTGCGTTAATAGCAATACGTGGCAAGTTCAAGCTAACAACACCTAAGTTGTTACGGCCTTCATGAATCAACTCACCGTTTTCTTCGTAAGTATTCAAGAAGCTACGGCAGCCCATAGGCGTTTTAAATGACCCTGTCACTTCTACCACTTTGTCGTAGTTAAGAATGTCTGGGTACATACGCTTAGATGCACACTCAAGCGCTAATTGCTTGATGTCGTAGTTTGGATCTTGCTTCTGGTGGTTCAAGCCATCTTTGATTGCAAATACCAGTTTAGGGAATACCGCTGTTTTGCGGTTCTTACCCAAACCGGCAATGCGGTTCTTCAAGATAGATTGCTGGATAAGTTTTGAACCCCAGCTTTCGCCTAGACCAAAACCAAACGTAACGAATGGTGTTTGCCCGTTAGCCGTGTGTAGCGTGTTTACTTCGTATTCCAAAGACTGGAAAGCGTCGTAACACTCTTTCTCTGTACGAGAGATAGCAAAAGCTTCTGGGCTGTGAATGTCCCATTCTTTCGCTAGTGATAGGTGTTTCTCGTAACTCGCCATTACGTAAGGTTCTAGAACCTCGTCGATACGGTTAATCGTTGTACCGCCGTATATGTGGCTTGCCACTTGCGCGATGATCTGTGCAGTTACCGCTGTCGCTGTAGAGATCGATTTAGGTGTGTCGATTTCCGCGTTACCCATCTTAAAGCCATGCGTTAACATGCCTTTAAGATCGATAAGCATACAGTTAAACATTGGGAAGAACGGTGCGTAGTCTAAATCGTGATAGTGAATGTCACCACACTCGTGAGCTTGTACGATATCACGCGGCAAAATGTGAGTTTTTGCATAATGCTTAGCCACGATACCCGCCAGCAAATCACGCTGAGTTGGGATAACTTTGCCATCTTTGTTGGCATTCTCATTGATCAGATCAACATTGCTTTCTTCGATCAGACCTTCGATCTCGCGAGTTAAAGCGCTTTGCTTTTCACGTGCGATGTCACGGTCATGACGATATTCAATGTAGGCACGAGCAAGAGACTTGTATGGTCCCTGCATTAGCTCGTTCTCGACCATGGTTTGAATTTCAGAGATATGAACTTCATCGTAGTCTTCGAGCTTCAACTCAACTGCTAATGCCACATTCAGAGCATAAATAGCAATTTCCTTATCGGTTTTGTCTGATGCTGCTTCCACTGCAGCTTGGATGCGATCTCTACTGAATGGAGCTCTTGAGCCATCACGCTTGATTACGATTGATTTCACCACTTCTCCTTACTCTTGAGGTATTCACAGACTTACCCACAAACACACTATAGAGCGATTTATCGTTTAACTAACACTAGATATTGTGGCGTATTTAACGAGAACCACCAACATTGAGTATTGATTTGGATCAATAAAATAGGCACGCCGAACAAGATAAATCCAATATTATTACGTGAGTTCTCAAGTCGAAAAGAAACAATGTAACAATAAAAAAACTGCTAAAAAGAGTTGAATTTTCGGTAA
Source organism: Vibrio sp. 10N.247.310.17 (assembly GCF_041466605.1). Lineage (NCBI taxonomy): Bacteria > Pseudomonadati > Pseudomonadota > Gammaproteobacteria > Vibrionales > Vibrionaceae > Vibrio > Vibrio sp. 10N.247.310.17. The sequence continues at coordinate 69,050 of NZ_JBFSTC010000004.1, forward strand.
GTGTTGTAGGATAACGGCTCAACTATATTGCACACCAAAATTAGGGATATTTGGGATGAAACGACTTCAAAACTGGATAATGTTAGGTTGCTTACTAAGTAGCCAGACTTTTGCTGAACCTTTAACCATATCCAGTTGGAATATCGAATGGTTATCAACCAATGAGGCTGTGAATAAGTTTTCTGACCAACGTGATCAAGCGGATTTCGATAAGCTCGAACAGTATTTCCAATCCTTAAATTCGGATGTGGTGGCTTTCCAAGAAGTCGATGACATCAATGCCATTCAGCGCATCGCTGGCGATCAATACAAGATATTGATGTCTGACCGGGCATTATCAGAAAACAGTAACCATCAGTTCAAAGAAGTGAATCAATACACAGGGTTCGCGGTTCGTAAAGGAATCATACTCACCGACTACGCTGACTTTCCTCTCGAATCGAGCGCTAACAGCAAGCTTAGGTTTGCCAGTTATATGGTTGTGGAAACGGATACAAAACCAATTCACATGCTGTCTGTGCATTTAAAGGCAGGTTGCAGCGGCGCTTATAAGTCGAACCGTGACTGTTCAAGGCTCAAAGACCAAGCGCAACAACTTAATAAGTGGATATAGCAAAGAGAACGCCAAGGTCAGGATTACGCAATATTAGGCGATTTCAACCATAACCTTTCTTACTCAAGAGATTGGATGTGGAAAGACTTAACTCAAAATGCCGATGCTCAGTTGGCGACAAGAAAAACTCGAGCAGATTGTAAGGTACGCTCTAACCGCAATAACCATCGCACACACCAGTTCCGTTCTGTGATTGATCATATTGTAGTGAGCAAATCCTTAGATGCCTCTCCTGCTAAACAGAAGGTCTTTGAAACGCAAGATGTGCTTGATTACAAACTTAGCGACCATTGCCCAGTTTCAACGACTATTAAATAGTAGATTTTAGATAACGGCAGATCATAGCTAACTGTAGATATAGAAAGAGGCTGACTGGCTTTTTTGCTAAAAGCGAGTCAACCTCTCTGTTTGGTCAGATAAGATCGAATCCTCTCAGCCATGCAATAAATGGTAGGCGCACTGCTAGCAGCTTTTATTGGTTCGACCCGCCAGCCACATCCCCACCAGCATGCTTAAGACGAACAGCCATACCGTTGGGTTACCCCCACTAAGGCTGGTTACTGCAGGGCCCGGGCAAAAGCCTGCAATCCCCCAGCCTAAACCAAAAGCAGTTGAACCTAAGATCAACTTTCTATCTATTAGTGGATTATTACTGCTATCTAAAGGTTCGCCATTGACGGCTTGAGCGCGCTTTTTAATGACCAAGTGATAAAACGGAGCGAAGACCAATAACGCGCCACCCATGACGAATGCCAAGCTAATGTCCCAGTCGCCAGCAATATCTAAAAACCCAAGTACTTTGTTCGGGTCAACCATGCCTGAAATGATCATACCTGAGCCAAAAAGAATACCTGCGACCAAACCGATAACGATAGTAAGTGAAGAGTTTTTCATTACGCCCCCAAACCGATCAAGTTCTTAGCAAACACAGTTACGATTGCCACACCCATGAATACACAAGTAGCGATGATTGAGCGCTTGGACAAACGAGCCATCCCCACAATGCCATGGCCGCTAGTACAGCCATTCGCCATCTTGGTACCAAAGCCCACCAATAATCCGGCTATGATAACCACTGCGAAGTTGATCTCTTCTAATTGCGGAAGTTGGTAGCCTGTTGGAATCAATAACCAGCCGCTCACGACCATTCCGACAACAAAAGCAAGTCGCCAATGTTTTTCGGTTTTCTCAATGCTGGAGTCCGAGTTCGATTCGGATCCTGATTCTAATCTTTTGTTCTTTCTCGACGGTAACAAGCGGCCAACAATACCGCTAATTCCTGCTACTCGCCCTATTCCTAACATAAGAATAATTGCCGACGCGCCTAACAACATGCCACCGAACAATGCATCCCAAGGTATTAAACTCATCACTGACCTCTCTCATAACGTCGATTAACTCATCATCCTCAATTTAAATTAGAGTTTACTAATAAATATAAATTAGTCAATGCTAATGTATTGCTAGAATGTTTCGGTTTGTAAGTCTGGAATTAATAAGCGTCCTGCATGAAAAAAGCCCCTAGGCGTTAACCTAAGGGCTTATTATTTGATTCGGTTTATTGTGTCAGTTACTTAGTCTTGTTCTTTTCAGCTATCCACTGCGACATATACTTGGTGCTCGCCATGCTGTGGTGCTTAAGCATCGAACCAAAGAAGTTATCCAGTCGATGAGATTCAAGATCGGACTCTAACGCCGTTAATCGCTCAATCAATGTGTCGCCGAGTTGATTCTGCTCGTAGTGCGCTTCAAGGATTGAATGACATTGGCTTTGTGCTTTAAGCCACTTCTCTTCATCTTTGTATAAACCGACAGCTTGTTCAACAAACTCGTCGATGTCATCAGCCACTGCGCCCGGCCATTGCAATTCTCCTTGTGGTAACATGCCTTCGCTGCCGATTTCACTCGTCACGTTCGGAGTTTGTAACTTCATCGCATCAAGCAACTTGCCTTTAATGCCCGCGCCAAATCGGAGTGGTGCAACACACACACGAGCTTGCTCCATCACTTCTTGAGCGTCTTTAGCCCAACCTTTTATATGGAAACCGGTTTTAGGGTTGTGCAAAGCCGTTGCTTTCGGCGGCGGGTAAGATCCGTAAATATGAAGTTCGGATTCAGGTAACTGCTTGCGAATCTTCGGCCAAATCTTCTGTAACTGAAGCACAGCATCCCAGTTCGGTGCGTGTCTAAAGTTACCTATCGTCATGAAATGCTTACGTTCTTCAAAGCTTTTCGTGCTTTCAGGAAGTGTATTAAGATCAACCATGAACGGCAAGTGATGAAGCAGTTTTGGATCGATATTGAACTCAGATTTAAGCAGATCCATCTCGTAACTTGAAATGATCAACGAAAGATCACAGCGTAAGATTGCGGCAATTTCACGTTTAGCCAAGTCACTGTACAAATGCGCTTTGGTCAGTTCAGTCTCTTTCTTAACTGCTTCATGGCGCGCGTTACGTAGGAACTGTAAGTCTTCGGTATCCAGTAACTTAAAGGCATTCGGACATACTTTTTCCACGCGCCAACCAAACTGCTCTTCCATCATGAAACGGTCAAACATCACGACATCGGGTTGCAGCTCTTCAATGTACTGGTCAAAGCTATCGCAATTTAACTGTATAGATTGGCTCGTGATGCCCTCTTCAGAGAGATCGATCATGTGCTCGGTTTCTTGAGCTGGCGTTGCAAATTCAACGGACCAACCTTGTCTCTTGAACAGGCGTAAAAGAGACATCATATGGCTGCCAGCCGCCGATGAATTCGGTTCTGGCCAAACGTAGCCAATTGCTAAAACTTTCTTCAAAACACTTCCTAAGAAATAACAAAAGGGACTGTAGAAGTCCCTAATTAAACGTAAGTCGATTTATACCGCTGATTATAATTAGTTTTAAAAACTCAGCGATCAGATTCGCTCACCTACATTGCGAGCTATCATAAGCACTTCATCCGCAGAGTACAGGTTTGAAATCGTGGTTTCGACTTCGGCACCCAACGTAGATTGATAAAGCTTTTGTGCAAAGTTGTCTGCTCTGGTGGTAACCAGAACATGTTTGAGCGTCGAGCCTTGCTCCGCCAAATGCTGTTTTACCTGCGGCAGGGAATCTAGAATCAGCGTTTTACCCAATCCTTGCCCCTGCGCGCTTGGTAACACGGCAAGTTGCTCTAGTTCTAAAACAGCTTCAGGTCTAAATCCGCTTTTCTGAACCCAAATAATGTAGCCAACAATTTCACCTTCGCTTTCAGCAACAAAGTTAAGAAAGCGTGGTGAAGCGCTTAAGTTACATTGTAACCAATCTCGCGAATGTTGCTGTCGAACAAAGGCTGCTTGATGAACCAAAGCCGCCCCATCGAGGTCGGCTTTCTTCATAAGACGCACTTTACTCAAAACACTTTACCCATAACACGTCGCTCATTAGCGTTATTCAGTCGCTGAGTTTGGGTGCGTTTTACAGTGTAAAATGGCTCTTTCTAGAAGCTCTAAAGCAGATTTGTCGGCTTCTGGAAGCTTAGCATCTGATTGACCTAGCGGTTCAACACGGCTACCCCATTTAATATGACCAGCGCCCCAAGTTAAACCGGCTCCGAATGCCGCCACAAGGATGTTTGAGTTAGGTTTAACAAAACCTTGCTCTAACGATTCACATAATGCGATTGGCACAGTCGCAGCCGACGTGTTGCCGTAGTTTTGGATGTTAACAAACGCTTTCTCACGCTCAATACCCGCCATATCACACAAAGTTTGGATGATTCGAATGTTAGCTTGGTGCGGAATCACAACATCGATATTGTCGGTTGAGATGCCAGTACGGCTTAATACTGTGTGTGCCGCAGCGCCCATGCCTTTCACTGCACGCTTGAAGATCTCTTTACCTACGAAATCAAAGTCCCAGTAGCCATTATCTGCAGCAAAGCGATCCATAGAAGTACCGAATTTTGGTACCGCTAAAATGTCACGGCCTTCGGCGTCACAACCGATTTGCGCTTCTTGTAAGCCAATCTGCTCTTCAGTGCGAGATAGAACCACAGCACCTGCGCCGTCACCAAATAGAACCGCAGTATCACGCTTGGTCCAGTCGATGAAGAATGAAAGACGTTCTGCACCCACAACAATGGCATTGCGGTAGTTGCCCGCTTGAATCAATCGAGTTGCGGTTTCAACGCCATAGATGAAGCCAGTACACGCTGCGTTAAGGTCGAAAGCCGCTGCGCTCTTGATGCCTAGGTTCTGCTGAACTTTAGACGCAGTATTTGGAATAAGGGAGTCTGGGCTGCACGTCGCGATGATCACGAGGTCGATATCTTCGGCAGTAAGACCAGCACACGCCATGGCGTGTTGAGCAGCAACAGTCGCTAACTCAGAGGTATTTACATGACTGATACGACGGTTTTCGATACCAGTTCGAGTTCGAATCCACTCGTCAGACGTATCAATGAAAGTGCTTAGATCATCATTGGACAACACGGCTGGTGGCAGACACTTTCCCCAGCCCGTAATCTCGGCGTAAAATTTTGTCATCATTTACCTATTTATTGTTTGTTTTTATTTAAGTATCGTATTCTAGTTTTAAACAGTATAAGCGCTCCGTGCGTGATTCGTAAATCGCGTTAGACACGGAGTTACAATAAAAAGAGAAAGTTATGTCTACATTCAACACACGTTGCCCTTCTTGTAATGGCGTAAACCGAGTTCCTTCAGAAAGAATTTCAGAAAGCCCAACCTGCGGTAAATGCAAAACAGCATTACTCGATGGCGCTCCTATCGAAGGAACGTCACTTAATTTCCAATCTATTTTGAATAGTTCACAGCCAGTGGTTGTCGATTTTTGGGCGACATGGTGCAACCCATGTGTTGGCTTTGCGCCAGTGTTCAGTGACGTTGCTAAAGAGCGTTCAGGAGATGTTCGATTCGTTAAGATTGATACTGAAGCTCAGCAACAGCTTTCCGCGATGTACCAAATCAGAAGCATTCCAACCGTGATGGTGTTTAAAGATGGCAAACGTGTCGATACGATTAACGGTGCATTACCAAAAGGTCAATTTGATCAGTGGCTTAATCAAGCTCTAACTAAATAACACCATTGTTTAAGCTATTGGTTAAGCGATTGAATTAACTTTTGCTTTATTCTAAGTAAGCACACAAAAATAGGTTAGAGAGTCTTATCAAATCAAGACTATCTAACCTACTGTTTTATTTATGGTTATCATTTAACTTCTTGAATTAAACCACAGCTTCGCCTTTCGCTTGAATACTAGATGCTTGCTTACCAAACCCGTATTCCTCTTTGATTTGATCTGCGACTTTTTCAGCAATCATAATGGTTGGCGCGTTGGTGTTTGCCCCAATCAGTGTCGGCATCACAGAAGCATCAATGACTCTCAAGTTATTCAACCCATAGACTTTAAGATCGTTATCCACCACGGCTAATGAATCACTGTTAGGGCCCATTTTACAGGTCCCGACCGGGTGATACTGAGTGTCTGCACGGTTGCGAATATCTTGCTCAATCGCTTTATCATCACAGGCATCTACCGGATAGAAAGCATCACCACGGATGTCGTCAAACGCCGAACTCTCTAACATTTGATACTGCTTCTTCCAGCCCTTAATCATTATCTCCATATCTTCAGGATGACTGAAAAACGCAGGATCGATCTTAGGCGGGTCATAAGGATCATTACTATTGAGCGTTACGCTGCCATGGCTTTTTGGCCTCAGTAAGGTTACATGAGAGGTAAAGCCATGACTGGTATGAATTTTTCTCGCATGGTCATCGACTACTGCAACGACAAATACAAACTCTAAATCCGGCACGACGATATGATCTTCGGAACTGAGAAAGCCTATCCCTTCTGCAAAATTGCTGCTCATCTTACCGCGGCGTTCTTTGTGCCATAACGGCAAAGCTTTGGTCATTTCAGAGGCCATTTGCAACGAGATACCGAAGGTTTCACGCTTTTCGCTGCATTTGTACGAATGTACTAAGTCGATATGGTCTTGAAGGTTCTTGCCGACGCCTGGTAGCTCTTGAACCGGTTCGATGCCATGCATGTCTAGTTCAGCTTTCGCACCGATACCCGACAATAACAGCAGTTGAGGAGAACCAAATGCACCAGCAGATAGAATCACCTCTTTGTTACATTGGATCTGATAACGCTTGCCATTCGAGCCGTATTCAACACCTACCGCTTTCTTCTCCTCAAACAAGATCTTATGCGTGGTTGCCTTGGTCACGACCGTAAGATTTGGTCTCGAAAGGTTTGGCGTTAAGTAAGCCTTGGCAGCACTGCACCGTTCGCCATTCAACTGGGTTACCTGCGTCGGCATCGCCCCAAACTGAGCAGCACCGTTGATGTCTTCATTACGGGGAACCCCTATCGACTCACACGCCGTTAAGTAACGTTCCAACATCGGACTTGGCGATCGAAGGTTAGCCACGTTCAGAGGGCCACCTTGGCCGTGATACTCATCTTGGTGAACTTCGTTATTTTCGGCTTTCTTAAAGTAAGGCAGACACGATTCATAACTCCAACCTGCATTACCCAAACTTTCCCAAGTGTCGTAGTCGTAACGGTGCCCACGAGCGTACATCATGGCATTGATAGAACTGGACCCACCAAGTGTCTTACCTCTTGGTTGATAACCTTTACGACCATTCAAACCCGGCTGTTCAACGGTCTCAAAGGCCCAGTTGTTTAGCTTAGTTGGCATCATCGCGGCTATACCTACGGGTGTATGAATTAATGGGCTTGTGTCTTTACCACCTGCTTCCAATAGGCAAACCGTGACATTGGGATCTTCAGACAGCCTTGCAGCCATTACACATCCTGCCGAGCCCCCGCCAACAACAATAAAATCATAACTATCCATTTGCCTATCTCCATTGGGTGTAACTCTCGTTTACGCTATTGCCGTCATTGATAACACCATACGAATGAACATTTTACGCGGGTATTTGTAACATCAAGTTGAACACAACACCATTCCTCTCTGGCCTGTTCAATGACGTTGTGTATGTTCATAAAGCACCAATGAGCTTAACTTTCTTCGCTTGAATTATCGTGATGTTCAACAACCATCACGGATGACCTACGCGGATGATTGTATCGCTTACAAAACCATAATGAACATAATCCTAGTGGCTTTTTGACCGCATAAAATCTCGAAAAATCGTAAATTCCGCTATGGTATTTTAGCTCAAGATCTCGATAAATTTCTTTTATCTTAACGACTATTTTTATTCGTTTTACCCAATTCAGTTTCTCCCCCATAGTCGCGGAAAATTCATCGTTTCTTCCACTATTTAGAGGCTCCTGCATTGGACAACATCCAACCAACAACTCGCATAACTGTTCCGGTTATTGCATTGTCTTTTTACGCGATCGCTTCAGGCTATTTAATGAGTTCATTACCATTAATGTTGTCTGAGTATGGCTTAGACAAAAATCTATCGAGTTGGTTGGCGAGTGCATTCTATGCAGGGCTTTTAGCCGGTACGTTATTGATTGAACGTGCGATCGCACGTGTTGGTCACAGAGATGCGTTTGTTATCGCTCTGGCTATTTTTATCGCAACGATCCTCGTATTACCACTCATCCCACATCAAGCTGTATGGTTATTAGCCCGCTTTGTCGCTGGTGTAGCGGTTGCAGGTATCTTTGTGATTGTAGAGTCTTGGTTAATGAGCGGTGACGAATCTCAGCGCGCGAAACGTTTAGGCGTTTACATGTGTTCGCTATACGGCGGCTCTGCCGTTGGCCAACTCGGCATCGGTTACCTTGGTATTACAGGTGGCGTACCTTTCATTGCAATGTTCACCTTGTTGTTTGGTGCAATCATTGTGTTGATGTACGGACAAGCGACAGCACCACAAATTCACGATGCGCAGTCTTTGTCACTAAAGCAAATCAGCAAACTTAGCCACAGCGCTTTGATTGGCTGTATTGTATCTGGATTAACACTGGGTTCTATTTATGGCTTGATGCCTGTAGAGCTCGCTCAGCGCAACATCGCACACCAAGATATTGGTGGTTTGATGGCGTTGGTGATTATGGGTGGTATGGCTGTTCAGCCGATGGTGACATGGTTATCTCACCACATAGGACAAGTGTTATTAATGGCTCTGTTCTGCCTACTAGGGGTTGCAAGCATTGGTGTACTAACGATTAACCATGATTTTTATGTTCTTGGTATGAGCTTGTTTGTGTTAGGTATGGCGACTTTTGCACTTTACCCAATCGCGATTAACTTGGGTTGTCGTAACTTAGACCCAAGCTATCTAGTGTCAGTGACTCAGGTTATGCTGTTGTGTTACAGCATCGGTTCAGTCGCTGGCCCATTGGTCGCGGATAGCTTTATGGATTCACAAGCGGGATTATTCACTTACCTGTTCGCGTCTTTACTCGCTACAACGATCTACATGTTGATTGCTAGCTTAAAACGCTCTCCTCTACAGATTGCAGGCGAGTAAGCTCGAATGGCAACTATCCTCCTCAGGTAGGATAGTTGCCTCTAGAGCTCTTAGTTATGACTTTCCGTCTAACGAAGAGCTCTTTTTGTTTGATGACTTCTGAGCAAAAGTCGACAAAAAGCATCAATACTAGAAATAGAGGTGTTCTTCAGGTTAAGGCTGAAATATGTAGCCTTCACCAGTAATGGTAATGATTAGGCCATCCCCGAATAGTGATCTGATCTCAGATATCGCAACAATCACTGACGAGTTAGTGACTGACCCATTCTCCCAGCCAATCTTCTTCAATTGCCCGACACTGAACAATTTCCCTCGGTTTTGATTCATAAACAGAATGATCTTACGATACGCTAAAGGCATGGTAGCCAGAACATAGCCGTTTTCAACATTGCGAATAAGTTTGGTGTCGAGTTCAACTATTTTTCCGTTGAGTTCAAGTATTACGTTGTGTTCAGAGTGGTGAGTATCTATTACAGGATAGGCGTCCATTTTTATACAGTTCCCTTACGATATAGCCAGCAACAAAGTTAAATTCAGTCATTTTTGTATAACGTCGCTTATAAGTGGACGTTTAAAATCGAAGATAATGAAAGCAGCGTATACGGTAAAGAGATTAAATTTTTATTATTAATATATGAACAGGATATCAATAAAGGGTAATTAATCCTCCAGTACATAACCTTCGTTAGAAACCGTTTTTATACAACGACAGTCTAAGATCCTTCTTATCTCGTAGATAGCAACCAATACTGAAGCTGATGTCACGGCTTTCCCCGCCCAACCTACACGCTTCAAAACCCGCTTACTGATCACGTGCCCTTTATTTTGATATAAGTAAAAAAGAACCTTACGATGAGGTTCAGCAAGCGTCCCTATTATCGAGCCACACTCCTGATTTCGGACGATCCTCGTACCAGATTGAAACTCTTTTTTATTTAGAACCCACTTAGACGGAAGTTTAAAATCGTCTACGTGATCCGCTATTTTTGGTATGGATTCCTTACGTTTCATAAGCAGTCGTCTTTTAAGATATTTCCAATATTATCGAATGGTACAAAAATACTAAATTGATAGATCACTTAATACCGTACATTTACTGCAAAATTGATCTTGTGGAATTGTTCTAAGAAACGAATTTTTAGTGGACTACCAACTCTACCCGGGAAGTCGATGGCTTTTACGGTATTGGCTTGGAGATAAACCAAAATGCTTTTTAAAGCGATGTGAGAAGTTATAAGGATCTTTGTAACCCAAGCGGTTGGCAATCATCGACACCGACCAATCTTGGTATTTTAACAAACTGGTCGCTTTATCCATTCTTAGTTGAATCAACTTGCTGCGTGGTGATAGGTCGAAGAGCGTTTTGGTAACTCGATTAAGCTGCTCTTCGCTGATAAACACCCTTTGAGCCATACCAGCTACTGTCCATGGTTGATGCAGACTACTTTCAATCTCATTATAGAGCGCTTGAACACGAGCGGTGGTGCTTGTTGATTTGGGTTCAAACCCCGTCAACGTTCGGACTATTTCACTCAAGAGTAACTTACGGTAACTGGCTCGGCCCCCTATCTCAAAGTAAACCAAGTTCATTAATGACCAGATCTGCTCACACTCTCCAAAAGGCACAATCCCCTGACCTAAACTTGCTATGTGTTGCCACTGCTTAGTATCGGGAGTCAACATCCACGCCATTTTCCAATAGTTATATTGCGGATCGAGTTCAAAACGAAATGGGGTTCCGGCAGGAAGAACCACCAGCGTATACGGTGTAATCGCTTGTACTGATGTCGTGGTTGTTAGAATGCCGCCACCTTCCATAGTGAAAATCAACGTATGAACATTAACGGATTCTCGCTCAACCCAATAACCATCGTATAGTTTTGCCATACCGCCCATATAGACACCAAAGCTTTTCATCTCTGGGATATCTTCAACGGTCAAAAAACGTTCTTTGCAATGTTCCGCGAGAAAAACATCATCTTGCCACGTTGATTTAGGCTCCATGGTATCAATGACGGATTCGCACAGGTTTTGTTGTTTTTTAAACATGTTGTTACTTCGCTCAAATCACTATAGTTCTGCCATAAATCGGAGAGCTTATGACAACTAACATCAACCCTAACTCATCTATGAATAACAAGCCAGAGAGCATATTACCTCGTATAGTTAAACTTGGTTTGCCTGTTGCTTTGCAAAGTGCGCTGGTTGCTATTCTTGCCCTTGCTGACGTCTTGATGGTCAGTGATTTTGGTATGGAAGCAGCAGCCGCTGTGGGAATTGCATCAAAATGGCACTTCGTTGCTATTATGATTATGGCAGGGTTGGCCTCAGCAAACGGTACATTAGTCGCTCAATACTGGGGAAAGAATGACCGAAAAAGCGCACGAACAGTATCATCCATCGCGATGGTGTTTGGTTTAAAAGTTCTGCTGCCTGTTACAGCAATCATCACTCTTGGTTCTCAGATTTTAATGATGTTGCAAACTAGCGATCAAACCGTGATTGAGCTTGGAGCGACTTACCTATGGTATGGGTTCCCTGTTCTACTTCTAACTCACATTGTTGTAGTGGTAGAAGCAAGCATGCGCTCATCAGGTGACACCGTAATCCCACTATTGCTAGGTGGTGTTACCATTGCACTCAACATTGCACTTAACTTCATTCTAATTAAAGGGGCTTTCGGCATTCCAGCAATGGGCGTTGCGGGTGCTGCATTGGCGACAACCTTAGCGCGATTGATTCAAGTGGGCTTAATGTATAGCTACATGCGTGTTCGTAAACACTGGCTGCTAACCACCCCAAGCTCACCACACCGTCCATCACTGTGGCTTTCTTACCGTCGTATTGCGTTGCCGCTAACGATGAATGCCGTGTTGTGGGCAATGGGCACAATGGCATATCAAATGATCTTTGGTCACATGGGCACGACTGAACTTGCGGTGTTCTCGATGCTCGCACCGTTCGAATCGCTGTGTTACTCAATATTCTTTGGTATTTCGGTGGCGTGTTCAGTATTGCTTGGCCATTCGCTGGGCCGTGATGAATTTGATGATGCTATGAGCATGGGTCTAACATTCATTAAAGCCGTCGTTGGCTTTGGCGCTGTCGTTGGCTTGCTACTGTTTATGGGTAAAGAGCATGTACTATCATGGTTAAACCTTTCTACAGATGCATTGTACCCGCTTGCTTCGCCAGCAATGATGATCATGTGTTTTGCAGTGGTGATTCGTATGCTCAACATGGTGATCATTAACGGTATTATTCGTGCTGGTGGTGATAACGCTTTCTGCCTTCGCATGGATTTCATCGCGATGTGGATGGTGGGCATTCCAGTGTGTGTTTATGGCGCGTTTGTCGCAGGATGGGACTTCAAATACATCTATGGCCTGATGTTAGTAGAAGAAGTGGTGAAATTGGCAATATGCTCGCACCGTTACTTAAGCCGACGCTGGATCAACAATCTCACAGTGACCTACGACGAGCCTCAAGCGGTATAGCTTTATACATAAAGTATTCTTTCTACAAGACTGCCTTCTGATAAGGCAGTTAGCAGAAACACAAAAGGTCTGAGCAATCAGACCTTTTCGTTTCTTCTGCGACCACTTTAAAGCACCAGTTACTTCTTGTTCATTCGGATATGGCGATTAGACACATTCGGCAGTGGCTTCTCTGGCACTTTACGTTTCTCATGAATCAAATGTCGTATTGCTAAAATCGGATGCTTAAGTAGCATTCTTGGCCCTGCATAGCGCATCACTAAACGCATCTGCTCTTTAGGATCAGGCTTATAACAATGAATCGGACACTTGTTACAGGTCGGCTTTGCTTCGCCATAAGGGCATCTATCAAGTCGTGTCTCTGCATAACGCAACAGTTGCTCACACTCTTCACATAACGCGTTATTCTGACGAACCGCACCGTGGTGATCTTTGCAGTAGATGTGCACTATCGCAATAACGGTTTTGTACTCCGTCTCGAGTTCGCCTTGTAGAATGTTGTTATGTTGGAACATGATTAATTACCTAATGAGAGATCGTACAGGTTGAGTTCTAGATCTAAAATGATTATCCTCCACCGCATAAACTAAATACAAGGCTATGCAGCAATGAACCGTAAGAAAAAAATCAATCAAATTCTAAAGAAAAGACAGAAACAGGCGAATTCTAAACTGCATGGTAGCAACAAGCCTCGCTATATTTCTAAAGCTGATCGCGCAAAAATGGAAGCTGAAGAACAAGCGAAAGCCACTCTAGAACAAGCAGAAGGATCTGTAGAAGCTGGTATCGAAACTGAAGAGACAAAAGCTGCAGAGTAATCTTTTGACTCACTAGATACTCTTGCTCAGCGCTCAGATCAGAGCCTGTAGACAAGAACAAAAAAAGCAGCCTCTATTTGGGCTGCTTTTTTGATCCTACCGTATTAACCTAGCGACTTAGCTATTCAATTAACCTTTGAATGGTTTAACTTCCCAACGTGCGAACGGCACTTTTGCATTAATCCCTGCTCTTCCCCAGCGGTCTACCGAGTCAACTACAAGAATTCGCTCATTAGGCACCAGCGACTTAATCAAAGTCGTAGGCTTTTTCGCTGTAACTAACCATAGCGCGTCATCTTCAGAAAACATCGCTTTGAGTTTGGCCTTGTCTTGTTCTGTCCATTCCAGTTCAGCTTTGAACATACGTTCTTCAACAAACAGTTGGCTGCCAGAAGCAAAATCTTCCAAGCTTTCTGAAAGCAACAATACTGAATCTACATCGTTATCCAATAATACCGCTTGTTGCTTGTTAATCAGTTCACGAACATCAAGCATCACACGCTGCAAATGACGATCAATCGTCTCTGCTTGCGCTGGCCACAACAACTTAAAGTCGTCAGCCACGATGGCGGCCATGCGCGTTAGGTTAGTTGGATTTAACCAAGCATACTTAGACACTTCACCACTTGATAGCGTCAACGCGGCAACACCTTGTGCGCGCGGTGTAATAGCTTGAGCGGCATCCACCTCAACCAAGCGGATATTGCCTTGCCTTGCGTATACAAATGTAGGATCCGCTTGCCAAATAGATGACAGCGTTAACGCAACGGTCGCCTTCTCTCCTGACTTAAGCACCTTGCTTTCACCCTTAGTGCCAAACCAGTTAGGTAAGCGATCAATACCGTAACGTTTTGGTGGTAGGTATTCAGTGGTAATGTCAGTGCCTTTGGTTAACTCTGTTGCCAATGCATAAGTCACAGGTGTGCTCGTTAAGATATCTTCTGCGTTCACGTTTAGCGACACCACAGATCCAGCCATTAACACACTACCAAGTACACCCACTTGAGCCGCTGTTTTTACTGAGCTTGAAATACGATTCATCAAAGGAGTCATGGTTATGCCTTTCTTATAATTCGGTATAGCGTTGCCGCTAGGAAAAACGTTGCAGAAACGATGATTATTGAAGCGCCTGACGGCACAGGCAGTTTAAGTTCCATCGGTAATACCGTTCCGACTAAACACGCGATGGTTGCCAGCAACGCAGAAAGCAAAACAAAGCTCCCCATGCGTTTAGTCAACAATCGTGCCGTCGCACCCGGAATCAGTAATAACGCGCCAACCAAAACGGCACCCACGATCTTCACCGCGGCAATCGTCACCAAAGTAATCATCATCACAAACAGGTAGTCATAGAAGCTGGTGTTATAGCCGCGCACCTTGGCAATATCCGGGCTAATACAAGTGAGAAGAATACGGTTGAACGTCGGTATCAAGAGCAAAATGATGAGCGCGCAGCTGCCTGCGAGAATTGCTAAATCTTGGTCTGTTACCGTGAGAATCGAGCCAAATAACACGTTCTCAAGCATGTGGATATTGATCTTACGCGCCACGTACATCAGCAATGCCGCACCTACTGCCAATGCTAGCGCTAGAAAAACACCGACTAAGGTATCGTATGGCACATTGGTTCTGTTTCTTACAAAGTGAAGAAGCAAAGCGAAGATCATACAGAAGCTAAACAAGCCAATAATTGGGTTTTCTGGTGGCTCACCAAGCAAAACACCAATGGCAATACCGGTTAATGCTGCGTGACCTACCGCTTCAGAGAAGAATGCCAAGCGTTTAGCAATCACCAAAGTACCAAGGCCACCTAATAACGGGCCAAGTAACAATGCGGCAACCAGTGCATTCACCATAAACGCATACATGAAGCTGTCTGATAACCAACCCGCTTCAACGCCACTAATGGCAAGTTGTCGTAACCACTCCATTACGCAACCTCCTTCGATTTGGGGATGGCAGATCCACTGCTATAGTGCTGAAACAGACTCTCGATTTTAGTAGGGTGTAGTACTTGTTCATGTGGACCACTATCCACCAAGAATCGATTCACAACATGTACATTCGCTTCAAGACGACGTACTGCGGTTACATCATGGTGAACAGCAAGAATGGTACGCCCTTCATTAACGCATTCACGAACTAGCGATTCTAAATAACGAACGCCTTGTTCATCCATGCCGGTAGTGGGTTCGTCCAACACTAATAAACTTGGGTTATCCAATAAGGCTTGAGCAAACAACACACGTTGCTGCTCGCCACCCGACAATTGACCCATACGGCGGTCGCTACGAGTCGCCATTCCCACACGGTCGAGTTGCGCTAATGCAAGATCCAATTGCTTAGACTTACGACGCCAAAACAGCGGAATTCGAGTTTGGTTAAGCAGGACGAAATCCATTACCGTCAGAGGTAAGCTCGATTCGAAGGTCGCTTTTTGAGGAACGTAACCAATGCTTGGCTTTTCTGGCCAATGAATATTGATTTGACCAGAAAAAGGCGTCAAACCGAGAACTGAACGCAGCAATGAGGTTTTGCCACCGCCGTTTGGCCCCATGATCACATGGCACTCACCCGCTTTAAGCTCTAGCGTGATATCATCAAGAATCACGTTATTGTCGTATTGCAGACCGAGTTGGTTAATTGAAATCGATGGACCTTGCATTACGCCTTCCCACTTTTAGCCTGGTTAGCCGCAGCAAATTTCATGGCTTCGATTAACGTTTCTAAGTTCTTCTTCATCTCAACTTCTACCTTATCGTCTTGATACTCACCGTGCGTCATGTGAGAGAAACGGTAAAGCTGAACGCCTGTTTCTGCTTCAATCGTGTCAACAAAGCGGTTTGGCATGTTTAGCTCGTAGAACAGAACATCAATGCCTGATGCGCGGATTTTCTCGATCGTATCTTGCAGTTGGCTCGCACTTGGTTCAACACCGTGTGCAGGCTCAATCACCGCTGCAACATCCACACCAAACTCTTGAAGGATATAGCCATAAGCATTGTGCGTGGTCGCCACTTTCATACCTGATGTATCGAGTTCACCTAATGACAACATCGCATCACGCTTCATAAAGCGAAATTGCTTGGCGTACTTACGTGCATTCTTACGATAAAAAGCTGCATTGTCTGGATCGAGTTTAGAAACTTCACTCGCGATGGTGTACACCTTTTGGATTGTTGTAGAAAGTCCAACAAACGTATGTGGGTTCACCGCGCCTTGGCCAACAGACTGGCCTAATGCAGGAAGTAGAGGTACTTCTTTGTTCGCTTCAATAACCATTAAATCATCACGTTGCGCAGCTGAAATGACTTTTAGTGCGAAGTCATCGTGGCCAATACCGTTTACGACGATTGCGTCCATCTGGCTCAATCGCTTCAAGTCATTCGGTTGTGGTAAGTAGTTATGTGGGTTAAAGCCAGCATCAACCAAAGGAAGGATGTTCACTTTGTCACCTACCACAGCTTTTACGTAGCTATAGTAAGGCTGTAGGGTAATACCTATCGTCAACTTGTCGCTGTCGACTGTGTATTCTTTTGCCAATGCATTGGGTGTCGATAGCACCGCCATTAACGACATCAATAGAGTCATGAATCGCATAGTAAATCTCTTATTATTTGTGAACTTATGGTCAATGAGCTGATTAGTCCGTAAGCTTTTTGATTTTGTGAACATCTTCTTTTTGAACATATTGCTGATGAGAACCTAAGGTTTGAAACATTGCTTAATGAGAAGAAGCGTCATGTTGTTCAGATATTTCTGACTCGTTCACCACCAGTTTCCAGCCTGCAGATTCCAATGTGTTTTCATCAAATTGAGTAGGTTGGCTTGCGACACCACCAAAGAAAATCCAGATTTCCGGAGAAACACTGTTCGCGTTCAAAATAAAGGAGTCCGCGAAGCCATGAGTGTTTGGCGTAGCTTGTTCGCTTGGTGTAGCGTATTCACTTGGCGTAGAAAAGTAATAACCACGCTCGTCCAATAGCCAAGCATGAGAACCTTTGCGCTTCCAACTCCGGTCTTCAACAAATGGCGCAACCCATTCATCTTTAAGTGACACAACGCTTGGCCATTCGCCGTCTAAGTCCATGCGAAGATCTCGAATCTCTTCATGAGCCAAACGGAGTTCTGACAGCATCGCCAAGTTTTCTTGCTCAACATCAGTCACTAAGACTTGGTGATCAAGGGTCACTTCGATATGAGATTCTGCTTGATTAAACGGAATAGCAACCGTCGCAAAACAAAGGATGAATATAATGATTAGGCCAACCCACTTGCCCTCTCTTCCGCCTGTGTCAGCGCGTACACTTTGAATCATCATTTTTCTTTGATCTCTACAACGTCGACTTCAACAGGAAACTCGTGACCTGAATCAAACACGAGGTAAAACTCAGAATTTGGGTTTGGAAATTCGACAATAGAGCGTTTATCCGTCATCTCTTTCGCTATCAAGTTGTCTTCATAGTCGTACATCGCGACTGCGTAATCTATCGCTTTACTACCATCAGAGTAACCTGCCTCACAGGCAACCGTTTTGCCTTCAAACCAACAGCTCATCAATGGAAAGTGTGCTTGCGCAGGTAATGCCGCTAAACCAAGCCCCAGAGCTAAGCACGGAGCAATTATGGTGTTTGCTCTTATTGTTATTTTCATCGTTCGTACCCTCGCCACGTTACAAATTTTCAGTGGTATACTGACCGTTAAAGGGCTCTAATGAGCCCTTGTCTTTTTTATCTAATAATCAGGAGCTTTCTCCCGATAAAACCGACTATTGAAGCAATGCTTCGAATGTCAGGTGCACATTCGTACTTGCTTTGTCTGCCAGTGGGTTGTCAACCAACTCACCTTTGTAGTTCGCTTTCATTACGTAACGACCCGCTACGTCTGGAGTAAACGTGATTTCACCGTTTTCATCGCTCACTACATCAATCTGCTCTTGGTGATTGCGGTAAAGCGTACCTTCACGAGTAATTTCCGCTTTCACGTCTTTCTGGATTTCACCGTTGTAGAAGAATTGGAATGTCACCGGTTCGCCTTCAACGATGTCTGAAGGGTGTGTAACAGGCTTCATTTCAAGAAGCTTGCCTTCAATTTTGAAAACTGAATCCGTTGGCTTGCCTACTGTGATGTAACTTTCTGCGCGAGTGAAACCAACTTGAGTTACCACGTCACGTGATTTTTCAGGTAATAAGGCATCACGCTCAGCTTTAGTCGCTTTAATCCATTTTACTGTGTCACGACGACCCGCTTTGTACTGTGTCCAGTACGTTGGTTCGTTGTTGATTGCTACTTTGTGTGTACCTTCTTCCTCAAAATAGAAATCAAACATTGAGCGACGCTTGCCTTTTACAACGAAGTTAGGACGCTCATTACGACCATCAGGCATGATAACGAATGCTTTATCACTTCCTGCAGGCTTATCAAAAACAAACGTACCGTGGGATGCCGTCACATCAAATGTTAACCAGTCACCACCTTCTTTAGAAACGGTGAAATGAGAAGGCAAAACCCAACGAGGGTGAGCTTGCGCAGTCGTCGTTGCTGCTAGACCGAACGCCATTACACCTGCAAGAGCAAGCGCCTTTATTTTTGTCTGTTTCATCATGTTCAATTCCATTATTTGTAATCTTTAACCGTGTCGCTCAATGGCGCCTACGATTCCAATCTTTGATTTTTCTGTCGCTTGTAAAGCACAGCTTGTGTTATCCGACGTGTTAATTATTTTGCAATGTAGCTCAAGATAATTTTCCCCGTCTCTTCCGTTGCTTTTAATTCATAAGAGGCGTTTGAATCTGTCAGTGATACTTTTTGGCGCAGGTAGTTACGGCCACCGTGTTCACGAACGACTTCGACATGCACCGTGTACTCACCTTGTTCAAGGGTTTCACCGCTGTCACTCTTGCCATCCCAAACGAAACGATATTGACCAGCTGGGCGTGTTGCAGAAGTCACAGCATCGACAAGTTCACGATCGTAACGGCCAACTTTTCTCCACCAACTGCGTAAGTCTTTTAGCCATTCGTCTTTACCGACCCAAAGCTCAATGGTTTTCACTGACTTTCGGTCACTGTTCTCTACCCAAACCGCCACATAAGGACGCGCATACATAGAGGTGTCGATTTTTGGAAGCTCAAAACTAACATCAAGTTTTGCCGTATCAGGGATCGCTTGCGCCATACCGAGACCAGGCAAAAGAGATAGAGCGAGAAGAGCCTTACTCCAATTCATTTTTTTCATGTTTAACAACCTTTTAAATCCGTTTAACCTTTAGTTCGTTCTTCGAGCTGATTCATCAAGCAGACTCATCAATCTAATGGAGGGTTAAGGTACGGCGACAAAATAGATAGCAAGTGAGATTGCAGACCCAAATACCGTCCATTTAATGGAGGTATTGAGCGTTTTTTTCTTAGGTAACAGTAAGCACACGCCAGTCAGTACAAAGAAGATCATCAGTAGCGCAGTGATATCGATAAACCATTTCCACACTTCACCGCTATTACGGCCTTTGTGTAGGTCATTCAACAATGCGATAACGCCATAATTCGTTGTTTCGACTTCCACCATTTCAGAAGTCACATCGACAAACACAGAAGCGTTGTAGCCAGGTCCTTTGAAGTCCATAGACACTTCACCGATGAGTAACTCACCGTCTTCAATCTCTGCGTAGATGTCTAACCCCGAAGGAACGCCAGATAGGTTTGCTTCTTCAAATAAAAACGTTTCAAAAGCAGACTCGTCGGCTTTCAGTCGACCGTCTTGGACCGTGAACAAACTGGTTGGAAGCGTTAGCGTAGAGCGTTGGATATTGGGTTGGCTTGATTCGAACAGCTCAGGGCGATTAAGGGTAATACCTGTCACTGAAAAGAAGAGAACAACAAACAACAGTGCCATTGAAATATAAACATGAAGTCGACGAGCCCATGATTGAACCGCCCTACTTTTTAACGACATACAAACCAATACCTATAGATTTTATGGCGACAATTTAGTTGATAATCATTCGTATTGGCATTCAATTTACATTATTTACGTTTCTCGCGCGTCGCAAGGAAATTCACATAACATCTACAGAAGAACAATCGAACTGTATACGTATAAGAATCGCGGCAATATAAGTGGGAAACGTAGATATCCTGAGCTCTAGAGCTTATAAAAGGGCCCTGTTTAGTAGGAGTTCCGTGCATTTAAGAAAGGAGTGTTGTAGCTATTTAGAACAGAGATCACTATCAAGGGCATTAGCATGACGATTAGCTCAAGAGTGGTTTAAGCTTATTGACTATAAAACAGACATAACCATGCAAGTTTAAAAGGATTTAGAAATGCGTATTATTGTAGCTTTGGCTGTATTGGTAACGGCTTGTACTAGCCAGATTGTTAGTACTGACGAACATATCGAGAGTTACATCGGTTCCAATATTGCCGATGCTCAAGCTTTGTATTTAACGCCCCACTCTCAAGCCGTTACATTTTGGGAGTCACGGACATTTGCTTGGGTAGAAACTCAAACCTCTCTCGAGAATGGTAAAATACAATATTCTTTCAAAAACCCCTATCGTGACTGCACCATTAACTGGATTGTAGCCCAAAGCGGAGTGATCATTGCGGGATCACACAGTGGCGAGATGTGCAGCCCTTAACTTTGCCTTTGCTCATACCTCGATCAAACAGCAAGGCCTAATGAAGCACTAAGGCTCAATTTTATTCAATATATAAAAAAGGGTGTCATTTGAACATTCAAATGACACCCTTTCACTGTCTTATTTAGTACTCTGCTTTCTAGCTTCTAACTATATGTGATTAGGCGTTTCCACTTTCGCTTACCGTTCTCAGCTGGGTCAAATATTTGATCCACCCTTTAGCCTCAGGAGACGGTTCAATGTTGTTCGCCCGCTTAGCTTGAGCGAGAGCATTATCTAAGTTCTTCAGCTTATACCATGAACGTACTTTCGCTAATGCAACGTCAGCTTGCTTGTTCTTGTCTTTCACTTTGTCTAAAACAACCAGAGCTCGCTTGTAGTAACCTTGCTGAACCAATAATTGAGCAACATTCCAATGGTATCGAGTGTTCATGTTCGACGCTAACGTCCACACTTCAATAGCATTGTCCCACTCTTTTGCTAGCTGCCAGTAGGTTGCTTGCTCAGCCAGAAGTTGAACATCGCTGTTTGCGTCATCTAACTTGCTAATTTCTTGCGCAGCGCGCTCAGGGATGCCTCGTTTCGCGTACAGTTGAGCAAGTAGCCTACGGTCTGAATTATTCAGTTCAACACCTTGTAGCTCAGCAAGCGCTAAGGTATTCAACGCACCTCGGCTACGCTCTAGTCTTAACTGAATCCCGACCAGTTGACGCCACCAGTTGTCTTTTTCGGGTTGAAGTTCAACTAAACTTTCTAACGTAGGAATTGATTGCTTCCATTGTTTTAACTGTAGTTGAGCTCCCAGCTTTAACGAGAGAGGCGACAACTGTGGTTTTGAATTGAACTTGTCGCGATTACCAATGGCCACCAGTACTTTCGTCCAGTTTTCAATTTGGTATTCAGCTTGAGCAATTCGCATCCATAGCGTGTCTTTCTTTTCAGTTTCCGGTGCTGTTTTAACGAGCTCATAATAGTGTGGTAATGCCGCTTTAAAATGCTGCTCGCTAAGCAGTAAATCAGCTAACATACGTTTCGTTACCCAAGCTTGTTCATCGACCAATAAGCGACTATCCACTGCATAAGTAAGCTGCTTGATTGCCGTCTCTGTTTTACCATCTTGCCAGTAAAACACACCAAGCATGCGAGCGACATAGGCTTTGTCATAGCCTTTAGATAACTCTAAACTAGCCAAAACCTCAATCGCCTGTTTAACGTGCTCCTCTTGAGCAAGTTGATTCGCCTTTTGAACACGAATAACGGTGTATTGGGTTAGCTCTTTTGCCGGTACTGTAAGGGGCATTATCAACAAGCCCACTAATATCCATATCTGTTTCATCATTTTGCCAACTTAAACTCTAGTTTCACGGTTTGACCAACCTGAGCTACCGCTTTTCCATCGACGACTTTGGGTTGATACTTCCATTTTTTAAGTGCTCTTATCGCTTCACGTTCAAACATACGACGTGGATTTGCATCCGTAACTTGAATATCAACAGAACGTCCTGTTTCATCGATTGTAAAAGACAAAATGACATACCCTTCAGCGCCACGCTTGAGCGCTTTTGCTGGATAACGAGGTTCAACTCGATAAAGCGGCATTACCTGTTGATTTGACCCAAAATCAGAAAATGTTGGAGCGTTAATCGCTAGGCCTTCAATTGAAGTATTCAAATCCAGTGAAGACAGTGAAGACATTGAATTCAGAGGCGTTACTTCAGCTTGCGACTGAGACGTTTGCGCTTGCGGTGGCGGCTCTGGCATTTCGGGTTGTTCCGGGACTGCGCGTTGTCTTCTCTGTACTTCTTGTTCTTGTTCAACCATTACCATGTTGAAACTTAACGTCTCACTGTTGTCTGGCGAACGTTGGTGTCCATTATCGACCATCCAAGCCATGAAAGAAAATAGAGCTAAACCCAACGCTCCCGCTAAAGGTAATGCAAGAAATAGGCGAATCATTGATTAAGATCCTCCAAGATCATCGCTTTTCAGCTGCAAGCGCAATATTTTTAACACCCGCACCTTTGGCAGCGTCCATCACTTTAACAACCGTACCGTTATAAGCATGCTCGTCCGCCTGAATAACCAAAGAAGCATCAGGTTGTTCTAGCAACAAGTGTTCTAACGTCGCTTGAACACGTTCAACATCCACAACACGTTTATCTATGAAAATGTCATTCGCAGAAGTAATCGCGACAAAGATACCTGCATCTTTTTGGCTCACTACATTTGAAGCTTGCGGGCGATTGACTTCAACACCAGATTCACGAACAAATGAACTCGTCACAATGAAGAAAATAAGCATGATGAATACGATATCAAGCATCGAAGTAAGGTCTATTTGAGCCTCTTCGTTTTTAGAATAACGTCGACCGAGTCTCATCGTTGACTCCTTAAAGATTTTTCTAATTTCAATTCTAAGCGGTTACAGACTTTCGCTAAACGAGCATGAACAAACATGCCCGCTAATGCAGCAACCATACCCGCCATCGTTGGTAAAGTTGCCAACGAGATACCTGAGGCCATCAATTTAGGATCACTGCTTCCTTGAGTCGCCATGACATCAAAAACGGAGATCATACCGGTTACGGTACCGAGCAAACCCAACATTGGACAAATAGCAACTAACAGCTTAATAAAGTTCAAGTTTTGGTTAAGTAAAATACTCGCTTGCCCCAACCAACCTTCACGAATGGCTTTAGCATACCAAGAAGAGTGATCTTCTCTTTCATGCCACTTTGTAATCCAAGCTTGGCGTTGCTTTGGAAAATAGAACGCGAGATAAAGCACACGTTCTACCACAAGTACCCAAAAAACGAGGACGACAGCCGCTAGCCACCACAGGACGAAACCGCCCTGATCCATAAAGTTTGATAAAGACAGCAGCCAGTTACTCGTTAACCAACTCGCTGGTAATAGAGAACCCGACAAAATATCCATTACGCGGCAGTCCCAACTTGTGAAACAACAGCGCTTGGTTCAATAGACTTCTCTGCCTGCTCAGCAACAAGGCCAATGCCCTGTTTCTCCAAAATATTACGAATGTTCTCTGACTGAGTACTCAGAATGTTGTGTGCCAATAGCAGTGGCATTGCAGCAACAAGGCCAAGTACCGTTGTAACAAGTGCCATCGAAATGCCGCCCGCCATTACTTTAGGGTCACCATTACCAAACTGTGTGATCACTTGGAATGTTTCTATCATGCCGGTTACGGTACCTAACAAGCCAAGCATTGGTGCTAGAGCAGCTAGAAGCTTCAGCATTGATAAACCTTTCTCTAGGTGAGTTTGTTCATCCACTACCGCTTCTAAAAGTCGCAGTTCTAATGCTTCTACTGTTTGATTTTTCTCTTTGCTGTAAACCGCAAGAACACGACCCAGAGGGTTGTCTCCCGCTTGTTCAGGTTTTTTAAGTTGAGCGCGAATCTTCTGACGAGCGATAGCCAAAGAAATACCACGAACCAATGCGATGATTAAGCCGATTGCCAACAAGCCAAGAATAACTTTACCAACTAGGCCACCTGCTTGCAGACGATCAGCTAGGCTTGGTTCCAAAGCTAATTGTTCTAGCATGAATCCACGAGAGGGATCGACGACTACATTAGACACTTCGCCATTCGCTAAAGTAGAAAGCGACGCCAGTGTTGGGCCTTGTGAAGGCTGCTTCAAGTAAACTATTGCATCTTGATGTCTAGCATCCCACCATACGTAACCTGACTCAGCAACTAAGCCAATAGAACCCAGTCGATAAGCTTCTGCCTTTTCAGTAACCCCTTCACTATTAACTAGTGAAACTGTCGACTTGCTTATCTCTGAACTTGCTTGAATTTGCTCCATCATGCTCAACCAAAGACCTGTTAACTGGGGCATTGACGGTAATGATTTTGCGTCCACGATTTGATAAACAGTTTCTGTATACGCTGCGCGATCTACGTTAGTTACTGTATCCGTAAGTTCATGTTCAAGGTCTTTTGCATTTTGTCTTACAACGCCAAACAACTCACCTAAGCTACCTGTTTCTAAACGCAGTTTCTCTTCTAAACGAGCAAGCTTGTTTTCGTTATCACTGAATGTCTGAGTCAGAACATCGGTCGCACCTTGAATAGAGCTACGTTTAGCTTCAAGCTGTGCTTTGATCGCTTTGAGTTCTTGTTCTGTCTTTTTAAAGTCAGCTTCACGAATTACGTTATGAGACGCTTGCGTGCGACTCTCTGATTTTGCTTTGTTAACAAGCTGAGCTGTCGTGTCTGATGCAGAGAAAGCAGAAAATGAAATTGACGTAATGCAAAGCAATGCTGCTAATGGCTTTAAGTTCATTACTTAACCTCCGCAACAGTTAAAGAAACAGGTAAAGTAATTAAGCTTGGAGACGCTTGCTTATTAGCAATATCGTACGCTTTGTCCAACTCAGATTTCATCGAAGAATCCAACTCTTGCCATTGATCGCTATTTTGGTCCCAAGACCAATATTGGGTACCATTTAAGTTACGAGCGACCAGTGAAATGCGGCCAAGATGCAAAATATCAACTTCAAGCACTTTATCTTGACTTAACTCGACACGGCTTGAATAAGAACTTAGCTTAATACCGTAATCCACTTCAATTTGGTACGCCTCTAAAATACGGCGATATTTTTCAGCATCACTGACATCAGCACGAGTCATCATCGCTTTCAGCTTTTCAACGCGACGCAGACGGCTATTTGTCTTGAAAGGTAGATCGCTTTCAATAACTTCTTGGAGACCATCGATCATCTTGTACATCAAAGGCACTACACCTTGACGTGTTAGTTTGATTTCGTCGATCTGCCCTTCAATACTCTGCGCTTCTTGATCTTGGCTCTTAACCAATGCGGCAAGGTGATCGTGATAGATTTCTAAATTTTTCACTTCTTCTTGCAGACGCTCAACCTCAGCTTGCAGCAATAATGTTGCTTGTGAGCTTTTATCAATAACCTTCTGGCTTGAAGCCGACGCGTTATTGGTCTTGTTTTGAATTGATTGAGCTTGATCCAAGCTGTTTGCCATCGATGACGTTGCAACCAAACTGATGGCAAGTGCTAGGCTAGTTTTTAAAAGATTCATAATTGTAGTCATTTACTTTAGAAGAAGAACAAATGAGTTTTATTGATAAGCAGTCTCATTATCATTAAAAACCACTCGCATTGCTAGGGGTATTTTTACTAAATAGCAGAATCAAGAAAGGGGAAAGTCGAAACCTTCCCCTTAATATTTAAGCTACCAATAGTACCCTACTAACAAATTAGTATTTTACCTGTAACGTAGCCATGTAGTTACGACCTTCGCCAACAACAACGCCGCGAGTGCTGCCACCTTCTAGGTAATCTGTATCGAATAAGTTCTCTACATTAAAGCGTGCAACAAAGTCTAAGTTTTCATCGTACTTAATCGTATGTGCAACACCAGCATCTACACGAGTGTAAGCGTCTTTCTTAAACGTGTTAGCACTTTCAGTGTAACGCTCACCTACGTGATACACACCTAGGTTTACATCAGTACCGTTGTTGAATGCGTACGTAGACCAGATGCTTGCAGTAAATTCAGGAACGTCTGCTGGTGTTTTACCATTAAGAGCAGGGTCATTCTTATATTCAGCATCTAAGAACATTGTTGATGCACTTACAGAGAACGCATCCGTCACGTAGCCCGTCGCAGCTAGCTCCACACCAGTGTGAACTTGCTCACCCACCTGTGTAGTACGAGTATCTTTTGCATGAGATGCAGGAAGGTCTTCTGTAACTTGCATGTTCGTTTGTGTGATCTGGAATACTGCTCCTGATACGAATAAACGCTCATCAAACAGTTCCCACTTTGAGCCTAGCTCATAAAGTGTACCTTTCTTCGCATCTTGAGACTGGCCGAAGTTCACATCATCTTTATCAGAAATCTCACTTACAGGTTCAAAACTTTCAGAGTAAACCGCGTAAATAGAACCGTTTGGCGCCGGAGAGTAAATCGCACCGAACTTAGGTAGGATGTTATTGTAGCTCTCTTCTTTACCAGAACTGCTCGTTGTATCATCGTAAGCGAAACGAACACCAGCAAGTGCTTGCCACTGCTCATTGAACGTCACTAAATCTTGAAGATATAGACCGTAGTGTTGGCTCTTCGAGTGTGATACTGAATCATCGTTGTTATAGTGAATGTCTGCAGGCATATCAAAGCCTTTGCCACACTCTTTCATTGTGTCTGCTTCTGAAGCGTTAAAACAAGCGTAGTCTGATACGTACAGGCGCTTGTAATCGTAGTGCAACCCATTTGCACCCACCAACAGACGGTGATTCACACCAAATGCATCAACATCACCAGTAAAATCCACGTAAGCCGTATCAAACGTCCACTCATCATGACGGTCTGATACTTTGTAACCATAACCTAGTGTTTTCTTGGTTTTTCTGTCTTTCTTTGAATCAATAACGTTATCTGATTCAGTACGGCGACGTTCGTAAAACTGACGACTGATACCCGATTTAACTGCCCATGTATCGCTCAAGTTTGCTGTAACAGCCACACCGTAGTTTGCTACGTCGTTGTCTGTTTGTGCGAAGCGTTGGTCATTAACCGTATTTGGGGTAATCGCTTTACCTGTTTTCGTATCAATCTTTGAGCCGTTATCTAGATCACCTAACTCTTGAGTACGGTCGTAATGCGCAGATAGCATCACATCTTCGTTGATATCGTAATCAACAAATAGGCCACCAACAAAGCGGTCAGTCTCTACATCTGTGCCGTCAAAACGTGTGCGGTAAGAGTCTTGGTTTTCTTGTGAAACAATAAGACGAGCACGTAGAGTTTGATCATCGTTCAATGAACCGCTTACATCAGCGGTAGTACGTGTGTAGCTGTCAGAACCAATGTCTTGGCTTACGCTAACTTGAGTTTCATACGTAGGCTTCTTAGCAACCATGTTAACAAGGCCACCAGGTGCTGATTTACCGTAGAGCAAACCTGCAGGACCTTTTAGTACTTCAACACGTTCTAGTAGTTCTACCGGTTGACGGTAATGAGACCAGTGTTGAACGCCATCGCGCAAGTAACCAGAACTGCTTCCTAGAGAGAAACCACGTAGGTTGAAGCGCTCACGGTTTGTTGATTTAGAACCCGCTGAAATTGACGCATCATTTTTTAATACTTCGCCAAGCGTGCTTGCGCGTTGCTCATCAATGATTTGCTCACTGATAATCGTAACTTGTCCTGGAGTCTCTAATTGAGTCGCCTCCATGCGCATTGCTGTTGTATTCGTGTCGGCTTTATAACCGTAATCACGACCTTCAACAACCATATGCTCGTCAGTTTTTACTGCTTCTGCCAATACTGCTGGTGAAGCTAATACTGCGCCGATCACTAAAGCCAATGGCTTTTTTGAAAACATGTCCTTTTCTCCACTTTTATTCTTTTAGACGAACACTTTGTTATTTATTCGATGTGTCCGTTAGACCGTTTCCGGTACCACTGAATTATTTCGATGGGGAATATAAGTGATAACTATTACTATTTGCATTAAATTTACATTCTTTGCATTCGTAAAGTTTTGTAAAGACGAGCTGACGAGTCGTTAACCTGCAGTTAAAAGAAACCAATTCAATACAGTCATTTAACGAGCACTTGAATTAAAAATCGGCTCTCTGCGCCAAACTTTTTGAAACACCGCCATTTGCGCAGTCAATGTAATAAGCAAACATCTATAACAAAATCCTCTTATCTTATTTATTACCTTCAGAACGACGATTTCTTGTATAAAACACTCGATAAATGTAAAGGACTGGTGAATTATTTTGTTTTATTTTGTTTTATTTGAACAATTATCAGTGATTATGATCACATCTGTAATTCCAAACTCATTTTTTGTTTTTCGATTTAATCAACCGACTGCTAATCTCCTGCTCACTTTGGAAAGGTATCAAAGTTATAAATAATAAGGAGTGTTCTAAATGAATACCAAGAAACCTATGTCTCTGACTGGCCGAGTTATCCTCGGTATGGTCGTAGGTATATTAACGGGATTTGCCATTCAATCCCTTTTTGCAGACAGCGGATTTGTTAACAACTACATCGTTAACGGACTCTTTGAAGTAGGCGGACAGATCTTTGTCGCCAGTTTAAAAATGCTTGTTGTACCACTCGTCTTCGTTTCACTCGTGTGCGGTACAAGCTCTCTTAAAGACTTATCAACTCTTGGCCGTATGGGGGGCAAAACACTTGCACTTTATATCGGTACAACTGCTGTAGCTATCACTCTAGCACTGACTATCGGTAATTTGTTCCAACCTGGAGCGGGTGCGGATCTTACGGCTGCGAGCTCTTTCAAATCAGCTGATGCTCCTTCTTTGGGCCAAGTCATCATCGACATGTTCCCGACCAACCCTATTCAGGCGATGGCTGAGGGCAAAACGCTACAAGTTATCGTATTTGCTGTGTTGTTTGGTATTGCAATCAGTGCAGCGGGTAAACCAGGTGAGCGTATCGCTGCGGTTTTCTCTGATCTAAACGAAGTGATCATGAAGCTAGTTGCGCTACTAATGAACCTTGCGCCTTACGGCGTATTCTTCTTAATGGCGAAGCTGTTCTCTGGCCTTGGTTTAAGCGCAATTTGGAACCTAGCAGAATACTTCTTAGTGCTTGCGGGTACCCTACTTCTACACGGTTTGGTTACCTACAGCGCGATGCTTAAAGGATTCACAGGCCTAAGTCCGATTACGTTCTTACGTAAGATGGAAGATGCAATCATGTTTGCGTTTTCAACTGCCTCTTCGAACGCAACGATTCCAGTAACAATGGAAACGGCTAAAAACCGCATGGGCGTAGACAACAAAGTCGCTTCATTCACCGTACCACTAGGTGCAACAGTGAACATGGATGGCACAGCTATCATGCAAGGTGTTGCAACTGCGTTTATTGCACAAGCTTACAACATCGACCTGACTATGGGTGATTACCTAATGGTTATCCTAACAGCGACATTGGCGTCTGTTGGTACCGCAGGTGTTCCTGGTGTTGGTCTTGTTATGCTAGCGATGGTATTGAACCAAGTTGGTCTACCGCTTGAAGGTATTGCTCTAATCATGGGTGTTGACCGCCTTCTTGATATGATTCGTACCGCTGTAAACATCACAGGTGATAGTGCCGTAACTATCATCGTTGCTAAGTCTGAAGGTTCTCTTGATGAGTCTCGCTTCAATGACCCGGCAGCTGGTGAGAAAGAAGAAGAAGTTAAGCTAGCACGCCAACAGGCATAATCTAGCTTCTCTGTCGCTCTTATCTCCAAGCTAAGGCGTAATTAATGGCTATGCCTTAGCTGATCAATGAAAAGCGTATAAACAAAAACACCACTGCATCTGCAGTGGCGTTTTTTATTGGGTTCTCTTTGAGCCGAAACGATTCAACTCTCATCTATCTTCTCGTTACAGGGGCTGAGCGTTGAGTGCCGAGTCTAACGCTTAATCTACGATAGGAAACATAAGGTTCACTCTAAGTCCCCCACCTTCTCTGTTCTCAGCGGTAACATGCCCATTCATCACTCCCATGGCTTCCTTAACGATCGCGAGTCCAAGACCGTAACCACCAGACTGTTTATCTCTGGCTGACTCGATGCGGGTAAACGGGTCAAAGATATCTGCAATCTTGTTATCTGGGATACCTTCACCATCATCCTCCACAGAAATGACACTGTAACGCTTATCATTGACCTGCCCATAGGTCTTGACGACAATATCCGCATTGCCCCCTGCGTATTTGATCGCATTTCCTACAAGGTTACTGATCACCCTCAAAAGTAGCCTCTCGTCAACATTAACCATTGATGTTGCAGTTTCCAAATCACCAGTCAAAGTTTGATTAGGTTTCAAGTCATTTTGCATCTGTACAATTAGCATTGAGCAATACTGCTCAAGATGCATTGGAGTTAACTTAGAATCATAACGAGAGGTTTCTAGCCGGCTGAACTCAAGAATTTCACCCACCAGCTTATTCATCTCTTCCGTTTCGCTTTCCATCCGTTCGAGTAAACCCATACTTTTTTCATCGACCTTACTACGTAGTAAATGTAATGCGAGATTCTGCCTTGCTAACGGTGTCCTCAACTCATGTGATACATCACGAATCAAACGACGCTGCTTTTCAGCCAGAGACTTAATCTCAAAGGTCATATGGTCAAAATCATTGGCAAGCTCATTGAATTCACGTGTAGTTGAATCCAACTCAGACACAACACTCACTGAAAAATCTCCTTGTGCGAGCCTTCGACTGGCCTCCCTTAAACGATCGAGTGGCTGCTGCAGACTTTTCGCCATAATAATGGAAAACAGCGATAACACGATCAAAGCAATCACAACTTTCAGCGCGTAGGAATACGGTGCAAAGGATTTTGCTGGATGAAACTGGCCTGGCAGTTGGATCACGAGTGTATTGCCGTTATCAAGTGGCAAGCCGAAGATAGGCTTACTCACACGATCACTGAGTTGATGGTCTAATGTACGCAGGTACTTCAACTTAAATTCAAAATGCGGATGCATGTGTCGGTGGGTAATAGGTCGGTTGTTTTCATCGATAATGAATAAATAATAACGTTGGGCATTGCCCCAGTCGGCAAGCTCATCCATGTCCCCTTCTTCGATCAGTACATTAGCTTGATAAGCCAAATCCAACATTTCAGCTTTGACAGGTTCAGGTACCTTCAACAAGGCTTTCATCAGCGCTCGTTCTGCGACACCTTGAAGGATGAGGATACTGACTAAAATCACGGTCAGGCAACTGAACAGCTGAAACGTTAAGCCATCCTTACGCTTGATAACGAAATCAGGGCACCGTAGAAACCAGTTACTCATACTCCTACCGACTCTAGGTAGCTGTAGCCTTGACCGCGCACAGTTTTAATATGTTGCTTTGATAAGCCAGCCTGCACCAATTTTCGACGTATGTTGCTGATATGCATATCTAGATTACGGTCGAAGGGGCACAGCTCTTTCTTCAAGACATGTATTTGCAAGTCAGATTTTGATACAACGATGCCATTATTTTTGATCAGATAATCGAGCAACTCTTTTTCAGTGCCCGTTAAAGGTAAACGGGTAAGTTGCTCGCACAAACCTTGATTAGATGAAGCCATTGATTGTCTTTGTCGCTCAAACCCAACTCGGCGTAAGATCACCTTAATCCGGGTCAAAAGCTCAGGAACATTGAAAGGCTTAGCGATGTATTGATCTGCCCCGGCTTGATAGCCATCTAGCATGGAGGCATCATCATTAAGCGCAGTTAGCATAAGGATAGGAGTAGCAAAACGCTGACAAATACGTCTTGCGACTTGAATACCACTTAAATTGGGGAGCATCACATCGAGTAAGACTAAATCAACAGGATTTGATTGAATAAACTCTAGAGCTGATTCACCGCAATGAACGGTATCAACGTGATACCCTTCATTTTCCAACACTTCACCCAGTAACTCACACAACTGAATATCATCATCAACAACTAAAACACGAGACATTTCACACACCGATAAATAAGAACTGTTTGCATTCTAATTATCGTTATTATTGATTTCAATTATAAAGTGCGTGATTTCCTCTATAGAAGAAAATCTTTTTCAATCGGTACAAATTTTGAGGCAGAATCGATAAGATTTTGAGCTGTTAACCCAGGAACGCCATACACTTCAACAGGCTTTCCAAAACGCTCTTTGATTCGCTCTACCAAGATTTCAAAATCGCCATCACCCGATACCAAAACAATCGTATCAACCGTCTCCGCAAGCTCTATCGCGTCTAACGCGATACCGACATCCCAATCCCCTTTGGCGCTACCATCACGACGCTGAATAAACGGTTTTAGCTTCACATTAAAACCAACACCACGAAGGATATGGTGGAATTGGCGCTGTTTAGGATCTTGGCTTGAGATTGCGTAAGCATTGGCTTCGACAACGTTACGTCCTTCCGTGGCAACATACCAAAACTGGTTATAGTCGAAGTTAGAACGGTATTTATCGCGTGTTGTATAGTAAACGTTCTGAACGTCGACCAAAATTGCTATGTTTTCCATAAATTCATACCTTTAGATTTTCCGTATACCCTATTCTATTCACTTCTAAAATGCGAGTCGCTTTCTTTAATAAAAATGAACTCATTAGCTATGCTTAACGTAGTTGTTATTGGCTTAACGTAGTTGTTATTAACTTAGAGCTTGTTTGGGTTTATCGAGGAAGGTGGAACATGCAGTACCGACAAATAATCAGATCATGCCTCGGCAGCGACACCTTTGACTCAGTATTGAGACGTTGCTGCGCGGCAATAGCTAACGCAGCCATAACTAAGGCAGCGATAACTAAGGCATCGGTAACAAACGTAATTTCCAAAACACTGAACGCTTTAATAACAAGCACGGTTATGTTTATGATTCTGTCAGTCAACTCGTTACACGCCTACCCAGCCTACTCTCATTCCAAAGCTCTGCCACACCGCAGTGTTATTTATTTCGCTCCAACAGATGATTCGATCGTAAAAGAGTTTCTCAATGAAGTCTTGATTAACAATTGTCAATTGGACGAGCGAGATGTAGTTATCATGGTCATCGCCGAAAGCGGCTACACCGTTCCTGCATGGTTAGTTGAAGAGTTTAATTTGGATGCAGTGACTAACAGTTATGGAATACCCAAAGGTTCACACACTGCCGTGTTGATTGGCAAAGACGGGAAAGAGAAACACAGGTGGAGTGGTAAAACCGACTGGAGTTTAATCACCAATATTATTGACGAAATGCCCATGCGCCAACAAGAAATGCAGCGACAGAGTAGCCGCTGCAGTATTTGATTCTTAGTCAGCTAAGCTTGATCATCAATCACTTAAGCTGGCTTGTTAAACCAAGCCAGTTTTTCATGGAGCTGAGCAACACTTCCAACCACAATCAGTGCTGGGCTCTTTGCAACGCCAGCAAGATCAGCTAGGTCACGTAGCCCACCTCTAAACACTTTCTGTTCTTGGCGAGTGCCATTTTCGATAATCGCAACTGGCATGTCTTCTCGCATACCGTTATCGAGTAAATTCTTCTGAATATTCGGACTCTCTTTCAAGCCCATGTAAAACACGATCGTGTGATTGTGTTGAGCAAGAGAACGCCAGTCAATATCTTCGCCATCTTTCTTCAAATGACCCGTAATAAACTGTACGCTTTGCGCGTGGTCACGGTGAGTCAATGGAATTCCCGCATATGCGGTCGCTCCTGCGGCTGCAGTAATACCAGGAATCACTTCAAATCTCACGTCATTCTCAGCTAACGTTTCGCACTCTTCGCCACCACGGCCAAAGATAAACGAATCACCACCTTTTAGACGCACAACGTGCTTGTTTTCTTGTGCTTTGGTCACCAATAGTTGGTTGATCTGATCTTGTGGTACGCAGTGGTGATCGAGCTTCTTACCCACATACAACATTTCAGCTTCTGGATTAGCCATCGCTAAGATATCTTTTGATACCAAGCGGTCATAAACCAAAACGTCTGCTTGTTGAATCACTCGTGCGGCTTTTAGTGTAAGTAGGTCTGGGTCGCCCGGACCTGCACCTACCAATGAAACAAATCCATTGCTTACTTCTTTAACATTCGATGACGATACTTCTGACATTCTGCGCTCCGAAGGTTTGCTTGTTTTATCTCAAGCTTCAATCTATGTGATAAGTCACTGTATTCATGATGACTTATCAAAATCCTTACCTCTTAGACTATCAGGTGTTGAAATAAATATTCAGTCTAAATACTAACGAAGATAGAAATAATTATAACAAAACAATCTATTGCGGATGTTTTGCTCAATAGCAAACAACGCATCTATGATAACTAAGGTGTTGTCTGCCCGAGAATACACTGACAGCTTTCAAACTAAAAAAGCCCCAAACACGTTGTTGGGGCTTTCAATCTCATACTAACTTACGTTTACCGTATTACTTCGCGCCTAGAGAAGGAGCTGTTTTAACATGAGTCAGGTATAGGGGAACACACGTTAACAGTAGGCCACCAACGATGTTACCTAAGATTGTTGGGATAAGGTTGAAGTTCAACCATGTCGCGATACCGAAGTCAGCGCCAAGAATCATACCCAGTGGGAATAGAAACATGTTTACCACTGTGTGCTCAAATACAAGTGCGAAGAAGATGAAGATTGGGAACCACATCATTGCTACACGACCAGCAACTGTACGTGCAGTCATGTTACCAATCACACCTAGACAAACCATTAGGTTACAGAAGATGCCGCGCACGAAACATGTGATCCAGCCGTCCATGCCCATGTTTTCAAACCCTAGGCTACGACCTGTAGAAACAGCAATGAACTTTTGAGCAACTGCGTTTGGTTCTAAAGAGAAGTTACCTGTAAGTGAAATTGCCACTAACACTGCAACAATTAAAGAACCGATAAGGTTACCAAGACCAACAAGACCCCAACAACGTAAAATACGACCCCAAGTAATACCTGGACGGTTATCAAATTTCGCTAAAGGAGCAAGGCCAAATACACCGGTTACTAGGTCATAGCCCATTACACTTAGAATGACGAAGCCCACAGGGAACACAAGAGCGCCAACAATACCAATGCCTGTTTGCACGATAGTCGTGATTGCCACTACAACAGCAAGAGAAAGAATGATGCCTGCCATTGTGCTTCGAATCAGTAGATCACGAGTACTTGTTTTCGTTTTCGCTTCACCTACATCGATCATTGTTTGAACGAATTCTGCTGGTTTAAAATCAGTAGACATAAGATTGTCCTTAAAAAGTTAAAATTAAAAGTTGAAATCGGATAGGAAAAGGTTCTAGTTGCCGAATTAAGGCAATGTCGATAACTAGAACCCTTGATCTATCAAATCTTGCTAAGTAACTGTGTCGAAGTTTCGAACTAGCTATGGTTTCGAACTAACTATGCTGAAACTTCTACAGCACCTTTAGTAACGCGAGCTTTATACGCTTTTACACTGAAGCTCTCGTCTTCCATGCACACACCTGTTGCTAGGTTAAAGCGTTGCTTCTTAAGTGGGCTTGCCACCCAAAGCTCACCTTTGTGCTCAACCGTTAAACCGCGAGATAAAACGTTTGATTGAAAAAACGGGTCAGTGTTACTAATAGCGAACACTTCTTCGGCTTTAGTTGGGCGGAAAATAGCAACTTGCTCACCACCAACCAACGCACAAACACCGGTACCTGGAATAATGTCTTCGATCTTACAAACTTTGGTAAATGCCATGATGTCGTCTCCCAATTAAACCAGTTCAACGTGAAGGATATCGCCCTTCGCTTCTGGGTGTTTTTCTGTGAATGTTGCTGGGCGGTGTTGTTCTCGGCCATCGTCAACAAACACAACGTTTTCATCACGGTCGTCAGCATTGATGAAGTGTGAGAAGCGCTTAAGTTGAGCTTCGTCGTTGATAGTGTCAGTCCACTCACAAGCAAAGTTACCCACAAGGCCAGCTACGTCCGCTTCAAGTTGGTCATTGATGCCAAGCTTGTTGTCGACAATCACTTCACGTAGGTAGTCAACACCACCCTCTAGGTTGTCCATCCATACCGAAGTACGTTGTAGTGGCGCAGCCGTGCGGATGTAGAACATCATGAAACGGTCGATGTATTTGATCAGCGTTTCTTGGTCTAGGTCGCTTGCAAGTAAGTCTGCGTGACGAGGCTTCATACCACCGTTACCACATACGTACATGTTCCAACCTGCGTCAGTCGCGATAATACCTAAGTCTTTACCTTGAGCTTCAGCACACTCACGAGTACAGCCAGACACACCAAACTTCATCTTATGAGGAGTACGGATGCCTTTGTAACGGTTCTCGATCATCACACCTAGGCCAACTGAATCTTGAACGCCGTAACGACACCAAGTTGAACCGACACATGTCTTAGCCATACGTAGCGCCTTCGCGTACGCTTGACCTGTTTCGTAGCCCGCAGCAACTAACTTCTTCCAGATTGCTGGTAAGTCATCTTTTTGAGCACCGAATAGACCGATACGCTGTGCACCTGTGATCTTGGTGTACAGGTTGTATTCAGCCGCTACATCAGCAAGAACGCTTAGTGCTTGAGGCGTTACTTCACCACCTGCCATACGAGGGATAACAGAGTAAGTACCGTCTTTTTGGATGTTACCTAGGAAGTTATCGTTGGTATCATGCAGTTTCACTAGCTCAGGCTTAAGGATGTGCTCACCCCAGCAAGAAGCAAGAATAGAACCCGCTAGAGGCTTACATACTTCACAGCCGTAGCCTTTACCGTATTTCTCTAGTAACTCATCGAATGTTTTGATTTCTTCGATACGAATCAAGTGGAAAAGCTCTTGGCGAGAGTAAGCAAAGTGCTCACATACGTCGTTCTTCACTTCAACACCGGCTTTAGCAAGTTCAGCGTTCAGGACTGAAGTCACAAGTGGAATACAACCACCACAGCCAGTACCAGCACCAGTTACTGCTTTGATATCACCAATTGTATGGTGACCTTCAGCAACGGCTTGTGCAATCTTGCCTTTAGTTACATCGAAACAAGAACAGATAACGGCAGTTTCTGGTAAAGAATCCGCGCCAAGTGTTGGCTTTTCAGCACCCGCGTGAGCAGGAAGAATCAATGCATCTGGATGCTCTGGCAGGTCGATTTCATTCAGCATTAGCTGAAGAAGATCACCATAGTCAGACGTATCACCGACCATTACCGCACCAAGCAGCTTCTTGTTGTCTTCAGAAACGATTAGTCGCTTGTAAATTTCTTGTTCTTCGTTTTGGTAAACGTAGCTCTTACAACCTGGAGTGCGGCCGTTAGCATCACCGATAGAACCTACTTTCACGCCAAGAAGCTTAAGCTTCGCAGACATGTCTGCACCTTCAAATGTGCTTTCGTTACCAACAACGTGGTCAACCGCAACGGTCGCCATTTTGTAACCAGGAGCCACTAGACCGTAGAACGTTTGGTTCCAAGATGCACACTCACCGATAGCGTAGATATCTTTGTCTGTCGTTTGACAGTGATCGTTAATCTCGATACCACCGCGAGGCGCAATACCTAGGCCCATTTGACGAGCAAGTTTGTCTTGTGGGCGAATACCAGCAGAGAATACGATGAAATCAGTTTCTAGCTCTGTACCGTCTGCAAAACGCATTACGTTACGAGCTTCAGTGCCTTCAGGAGCAATTTCAAGCGTGTTCTTACTTGTATGAACGTTTACGCCCATACGTTCGATTTTTTGACGAAGTTGATTACCACCAGCAAGATCAAGCTGCTCTGCCATAAGCTTGGGAGCAAACTCTACAACGTGAGTCGTCACACCTAATGCCTTTAGTGCACCAGCCGCTTCAAGACCAAGTAGACCACCACCAACAACAACACCAGACTTTGAGTTCTTTGCCGTCGCTTCGATAGCTTTTAAGTCTTCGATAGTACGGTAAACAAAACAGTCTTTACCTTCGTGGCCTTTAATTGGCGGTACAAACGGGAAAGAACCAGTCGCAAGAACAAGTTTGTCGTATTGAATTTCACGACCAGTGCTTGAGTAAACTGTTTTCTTTTCACGGTTAACGTTGATAGCACGTTCACCGATCAGCATGTTGATGCCGTGTTTCTCGTAGAAGCCTTCTTTTACCAAAGAAAGTTCATCTGCAGTATGGTGTGAAAAGTAAGAAGAAAGGTGCACACGGTCATACGCAACACGTGGTTCTTCACAGAACACCGTGATGTCCATGTTTGCAACATCTGTCTTCTCGACTAAATCTTCGATATAGCGATGACCGACCATCCCGTTACCGATTACGACTAGCTTCATCTTGCTCATAAGAATTCCTGAAGGTTATATATTTCTTAACTGAGCGAATAATGAATTATGAAAGAAAATGAAAATATGATGTAAATCAATTACGAAAACAAACTACCCTAAAGGGGTAGAACAAAAGAGGTAGATATGCTTAATTAACAAGCAAAGCAAACGAATAACCATAGTTTATATGGGGTTTAGCGGGGTTTTATATACACTTCAGTGCATTAAGAGGAATGTTGTAAAGTTTCACAATAGGTTACCAACAACGTAAGTAAATGACAATCATTTTCATTTAGGTTCTTATAAATATATATAGAAGCCTATAAATACATGTAGAACACCGTTTGCGTGAAAAACTATGTGTAATTGTGAAAACCACTCCTACCTATTCGGAATGTAAACAAAGCTGTTCGCCCTTTAATGTCGTGATGAATTCAGTTTATAGCTTGGGTCATCGGTTTGTTTGCTTGATCTAACACAAGAACCCTTTTGATTCACATGTGTGATGTAAAAATCAACTTCCAACCAAACCCTGAATAAATTAGCATTGTTGAAAATAATTCTTATTTAATAGAGTGAATACGATGCGCCTAATTTTACTAATCCTATCTATTATTACAGCCCCTGCGTTTGCTGAAACAAAGGTCATCAAACAAGTGATGGACATGAATTCTGAAAACATCGACAAGATGTATCAATTCATTCCTGATTACGTAGAAATCGAACCTGGTGACAAGGTGCTTTTTAAAGGAACCGTTGGCTCTCATACTGCTCATAGCATTCAAGGGATGCTTCCTGACGGAGCTAAACCTCTTATGATATCCGGGTCAAACGCTCAGGAAGTCACTTTTGATAAGCCCGGAGTGTACGGAATCAAATGTAAAGTGCACCACAGACACGGAATGGTGGCGCTCGTGGTTGTTGGTGATCCAAGTGTTAACTTAGAAGAAGCTCGCACCGCGGCCAAAAAACGTGTGAGTCGCAGAGCTCAGAAAAAGATGCAAGGCTTGCTCGATCAAGCAGAGCAAAAAATTAAATAACCTTTGTCCCTGTCTTGAAGCATCAACTCTCTGTTGATGTGTGATAGGAATGCCAGCCTGAAGACAGGCTAAGGGGTCAGTAACAAGAAACAGCGCCGAATTGGCGCTGTTTCTTGTTACTTATCTAACTTATCTAACTTATCTAACTTAGACATTGTCAAATATTCCGCACTAAACGTAAAAACAGATCAAACTAGCCAACCCGTTCTAAATGACACTCCGACAACCACAAACAAAATTGAAATAATGGTCACCGGCACAATGTGCAGCGCCATATCAACCAAGTTGTCCTTCGATAGTTTTGGAATCACACGAAAGCGTGCGTCTAGGGCTAGCAATACCGTCAGAGACAGCAACGTCAATTTAGCGGCAATGCCATGAGCCAATGGAATCGACATATCAAACCATAAGCTAACGTCCGGCAACATGTGATAAGCGAGCATCAACCCGGTCACCACTTGAACTACCAAAGCAGGCATTCCCACCTTTTCGTACCCTTGCTCGAATTCCAATAACATTTCTGGAGAACGGTGTTTCAAGACTTTAGGAAGGATAACGACGCTGAGAATAATGTGCCCTCCCGTCCAAATGGTGGCAGCCAAGACATGCAAAACCAATAATACGCCAAACATAAACTTCCCTTACACAATGTTACGTGGTGCAAAGGAGAACCCTTCAAACTCACGCTTATATTTTGATTCGCCAATTTTCTTTATTTTGGCGACGCCCATTTTGTAGTTGTAGTTACCACTGATTTGGTCAACTACCCTTGTAGTTAAAGCATTCGCTGGGTTCTTCATGTCCATCATATTGCAATACAACACACCTTTTTTCGTGGCTGAGGTGACAATCACAACGGCTTTAATCTCCGCGTAATCCAGTTGAATGTGACCATTTTTCATTAGGTTACTAAACTGAAAATCGTCCGACTCGATACCCAGAATCGTATCTTTAAAATTGGCCACCCGCTCCGAGTACACAAGCACTTCATCTCCGGCTTCTATGCCCCGCTTTTCCGCATCTTCTGGGTGAACTTCAATCCAGTTTTCAGGCCAGCGATGAGTGATGTAAGGCCTGCGCTCGATATCATCAAACCCTGACTGCCAAATTTCGTTAATACGACCATTCGAGAACCACAACTCGTCCTTTTGGGGAGTAAGCCAAGCATGGAAATCACTAAACAGATCCCAAGGATGTTTTTGAAGATTGACCTTCCCCGTCTGACTATTAAATTGAGTAAGTTGTTTGCGCATAATATTGGCGCCTTGAGGGCCATCTTGCAGCCCTTTGTCGACCAAATCATCCCAACTCATTTCAGTGTCATGCAAGCGCTTAGTGCCAATCAGCTTCTTGGTGTCATAGTTATAAAAAACAGGCCCTTGGATCCCTTCGGTACCAAATTCAGCGAGCTTTTGATGAAGCGTTTTCCCTTCAGCATGTGCTGCAACTTTAATCATATTAAAATCTTTACGGCTACCACGGCTAAATCGTGATGACTCTTCAGCTACGTCATTTGAGTTTTGCCAATCAAACCCGTCGTACCCCATTCGCGAAGCCATTTGAGCAACAATCCACCAGTCTGGCTTAGCCTGACCCGGCGCATCAGCGAACTTTTGGTAAAGGCGTAGACGACGCTCACCATTAGCGCGCATGAAATCCTCTTCCCCCCAAGTCGCGGCCGGAAAGATGATATCAGCGAATTGTTTACCAATAGGATCACGTAAATAAATATCTTGATTGAGGACGACCATTCCACCGGAATCTGCACGCTTTTTGAGTGTATCTATAATGTGCTGCTTATCACGTCGCATCGCTTGGTGAGGGTTACGTGTTGTTAAGTCGGTGAATTTCTCTTTCAACCCATAACTACCACACATAGCTTGAATCCATGTTGTACCAATGACATGGGCCATACGGGTATGCCCGGAATAGAGATATCTATCGGTGTCTATTGAGCGCCTGCGCCTACCTGCGACTTTTTCAGGTGACTTATTCCTTGGTAGTTTCCCACCCGCTAGCCCACCTCGTTGATGCCCACCAAATCGACCAATCACACGCCCTTCTCGGCCACCAGTACCGATTATCGTTGCAAGGGAGGCGATGGCGTTGGTATTTCCGGTATTATTCGACCAATAAAAGCCCTTCTCGATACCAATTGAGGCTTTAACTCGTTGACCGTTGACTGGCATTGCCAACATCTCAGCAGCTTTATGGATCTTCTCAACATCGATACCCGCTATCGATGCGGCATACTCAGGTGCGTACTCTTTCTGATCCAAATTCCATTGCTTATAATCATCAAAGCCATTCGTTTGGAATTTGCCCCAAGTGGTTCTCCACTGCCATGGCGTATTACGAGTACCCTGACCAAAACCTGAGCTCGATTCCCATTTATTATTGACCCAATTTTCAATCCACTCATTGTCTTGCCAGCCTTGCTCTAAGATCACTCGAGCAATTGCACCAATCACAAGATTATCGCTACCGGGATTAATATCGA
The DNA here is from genome assembly GCF_041466605.1 of Vibrio sp. 10N.247.310.17. Lineage (NCBI taxonomy): Bacteria > Pseudomonadati > Pseudomonadota > Gammaproteobacteria > Vibrionales > Vibrionaceae > Vibrio > Vibrio sp. 10N.247.310.17. The sequence goes on from NZ_JBFSTC010000004.1 coordinate 111,424, forward strand.
GGTGCAATCCACCTTGAGCTTTAAGCCACGCTATTCCAGCGGTTTCACGAGGGTTCAAAATCACGGTTTTCATCCCACGATGAACCGCAGGCATAATAAACTGTGTAAAGATGATGGTTTTTGTCTCATACGGGTCCGTCCCGCAGATCATTAAGGTGTCTGCCGCGCCCCAATCATCATAACTTGGAGCAAAATTATCAAAACCCGCATCTCGAAACCCTGGGGTTGCAGTGACATCTGACGGCGTGTCATGAAACGAAAAATTCGCGGTATTGACATGGCGCAATGCATACTTTGTTATTGCATAGGTGTTTTCAATATACTGATAGGAATAGGTTTTTACGCAGTAACTGTTTGAACCGTGCGTATCAATCACATGACGGCCGACTTGGGCTGCTATATCCAACGCAAAATCCCATTCTACCGGTTGTAACTGACCGTTAATTCGAACAAGTGGTTGCTTCAATCGATCTTTGGTTGGTGTTTCTGGGTTATAAAGCTTTCTTGCGAGCAGTCCACCACGAACCGAAGAATCACCGCCTTTATTGACGACCTGTATGTCTTTGTCTGCCACTACAACCACATGGTGTGGTTTGCCATCATGCGAAACAATATTATGTTGCTGTGGCGAAACCCAAGCTTGCAGAGCATGAACCGGGAAATCGACACCAAAGGCGTTTTCACTAGCAGCCGCGCCGCCTGAAGGGCTATTTACGGGCCAACGATAAACCTTATAACCACACGCAACAATACAATAGTCGCACGCTGTTGTGATGACTTCCGCACTAGCAGGTGGCAGTAATGTACTAGTCGGTTGCAGATACTGGCTGTTTAAAGCAGATTGATCGTTTAAAGCCAATTTATCGTTAAAAGAAAGTTGAGTCATCTAGCTAATCTCCACATCGATCAGGTTTTCCATTCGACCAAAGATCAACCCCATAACCCCGACCGCATAGATATCATCACCTTCTAGCTCCAGCAGTACTTGAGGTAAGCTCTCAAAGGCTTGACCAGAAACCATAATGCCATGACGTCGTAAATCAAATGTAGACAGGTGGAATGGACATTGCCCGACAATGCGATGCTCCCCTGTTGCTTTGTAAGCACCAGTTAAAGGCCCGCCTTGATGAGTACACGTCATCGAGTACGCCACAATATCTCGCTGTAACCCTATCCCACCGCCACATTCGATGTCGGATTTAACCAGCATCGCAATCGAGTTTTTTCCTTCATCTGGATATTGAAAGTGAACCGGGATATGGTTACTGAGTTGACTTAACTTTGCGATTTTCTTACGCGGGTAACCAACAATACGACCTTCAACCTGAGTTTCAGAATCCGTTCCTGCAAATAAGGCCAGAGGAACCATTGATACGGCAGTAGCTGTGCCGGAATAGAGTAAAAAATCACGTCGTGACATCATGCATTTGTTGTGTCGTTTACTCGAATTTTGCTCTGAGTTGGCGATCATTTTTCTGCTCCAGCAAGTTCTTCTTTAGTAAATAACGGTTGGTATTCTGGAATTGTCGGCTCTTCAATAAAAATCTGTTCACCTGAAAATGCTTCGATAAAGCTCAGTAAGTTCTTTTTATCTTGCTCCGTTAAACCGAGAGGTTGAATCAAAGCAGATTTTGTCTGAGGGTAACCAGTAGTACGTCCGTCATCCGCCACACCACCTCGGTCGTAGAAATCAATCACCGCTTCTAAAGTTGGAATAGTGCCATTGTGCATGTAGGGCGCAGTGTATTTTGTATAACGTAGGCTTGGCGTGCGAAACTTACCTAACATCTCTTTACGTTTTGCACGAAAGTAAGCACCGGGATCAGCCTTTGTAGTGCGGTACATCTCTTCGGTGACACCTTTAGAATAAAGCTCAAATCGAAACGTTATCTGTGCCAGTCCATCATCATTCCACCAAGGGCTTGACGGCACGCCAATGTTGTAGAATTTCTGGTCAGAAGCCAAAGCCCCGTTGTGACAAGCTATGCAATTCGCTTTGCCCTCAAACAGTGCTTTACCCTTCAATTGGGACTCAGACAAAGCGGTTTTGTCACCGAGTAAATAGTTGTCTATTGGTGTGTCGCGTTGAATCATCGTACGTTCAAACGCGGCTATAGCACGCCAAGCGTTGTGTATTTTCGGAGTATCATCACCAAACACTCGCTTAAAACGTTCAACATACTCAGGTACTAACGCTAAACGCGCTTCCATGATGTCATCTTCACCATTACCCGCGACCGCGCCCTTCGCAGCATCTTTGGCTTGCGCTTCCAATGACATAGCGCTGCCCGCCCAGAAAAATTTGTCATAATAAGCCGCATTAATAATCGTTTGGCTATTACGCCAATGTACCGTACCCGGATATCCCATGGATAAGTCATCAGGAAAACCCCAGCCCTGAGATTGAATATGGCAACCAGCACATGGGCTAGTCGTATCGCCACTTAGCCGACCGTCATAAAATAAGATCTTTCCCAACTCAATTTTTTCGGGTGTTTGTTTATTATCCACAGGCACAGGCACCTCCCCTAGAGGCTCAAGCTGTACCTTTGCATTAACAACATTGGGAAGCCCCGTCATCCCAATAAGAATAAAGAGTGCTGCCTTTAATACAGAGCGTTTAGTTACGAGCATTTGACCAACCCTCCGTGTATTCGTAGCCGAAGTCATAGTCTAACCATTCGTATTCTTCGCCTATAAGGGCGTCTCCAGATAACGATTCCAAAAAAGCCACCAGCGCCTTTTTTTCATAGTCCGTTAGGGAAAGCGTGGTGAGTCGAGAGTCTTTGTTTGAGTCTTCGCCACCACCTTGATTATAAAATTCAACCACATCTTCAAGCGTGGCAAGCATGCCATTGTGCATATACGGCGCAGTTTGACTGAGCTCTCGCAGCGTTGGCGTTATGAACTTACCGCGATCGCTACCATCCGCTTTATGAGTTTGAACATGCGCACCAACATCGCGCTTTAACGTTAAGTAATCTTGCACACCCATAAACATGTTGTAGGCAAGAAAAGATTGATGTCGCATGGGGTCTAAAAATATCTCATGATTTTCTGGCACTCCGGTATTGTGTGCCTTTCCATCCGAAAATAGAGCACCACGATGGCATTGGCTGCACCCCGCTTTGCCTGTGAACAGCTTTTCTCCCTGGCTCGCTAAGTCGCTAAGCTCACCCTTGTCAAAAGGGACATTCTTCGAAGTCAGTGTCTTTAGGTATTCAGGCAGAGCTTTGCGCACTCCTCCATTTGAAGGTTCCCCTAGATTAGCCGCTTTAAACATCTTGACGTATATAGGGTCTTGTTTGAGGCGTTCCTGCATCAAACGCATGTCCATATTCATCAGCCAGTCTTCAGTGATATTCTCCCGCACCACATCGTTTAGGTTGGTGCCAATACGACCATCGTGAAACCACACTTCTTTATAGACTGTATTAATAAGTGTTGGAGCATTACGAAATCCATCACTCCCCGTATAGGCAGGGCTCAACGGTTCAGGGTAAGAAAAACCATTAGACGGAATGTGGCAACTAGAGCACGATATCGAGTCGTCCCCGGACAAGCGCGTATCAAAAAACAGTCGTTTACCGAGTTCTGCCTTCGCCGTATTTATACTCATAGGGGGCAGAGCGGCGTATAGAGTTGCAGAGAAAAGGGCACACACTCCTACCAAGCTTTTTAGTGCGATGCTCATCGACATTCCTTCGGGGTTACTATCATCTACCCCTATTATTAACACATGAAACATTAAAGATATGATTAGGATCATACAATTAGAAATGATAAGAGTTATTATTCAAACTTGTTAATTCAGTGGTGCTTGAATAAATGTCTCTAGATAAATTACTTAACAAAGTTAAACACATCTACTTGACTGGAAACCTATCCGAACAGGTATTGGCAGCACAAATATTAAGCCGTTTTCAAAACACTAAACATCTGATTATAGAAAGGTTAGAGTCCCAGAATCCTGACCTTGTTCTCACTAGTCTTGAATGCCTCGCTTTAGATAATGCAGCGCCTATTGAGCCCATCCTCAACAGCTATCAATACTGGGACGACAGCGAAATTAAATTGGCATCGTTAGTGGCTATTGAGAACAACCAACACTCTCTACTCGCTGTTCCTGTATTATTAGAAGCAGTATGCGACGAAAATGACTACTGGGATGGAGGTTGGAATGACGGAGATGACATCAGCTTGATAGCTGCGCGGATTTTAGACAATCACAAACACGAATTAGATCATGAACAGTCTCTGCGTATACTACACCGACTTCAGAATGACCCCGAGCCAGACCTAAAAGGCAAACTCATTGCTTTACTTTCGCGCCACTCCCCGACTCTGCTAAATGAAAACAACGTACTCAAAAGCACCGCTGATACTCGGATGTTTTTGAGAAACACTCAAGACAAAGTCGTATTATACAAAGCCACACAACACCCTGATATTAGCTGCCAAAAAGTGGCATTTCAGCGTCTATCTGAAATGGATTGTCGTGAATATCTGCAGGTATTTTTAAACGGCCTGTCTCATTCAGATCCATCAATAAGAAAGAGTTCCGTACATCAATTAGCGAAATGGAATTACCTAGTAGATATAAAGCACCTTAATTTTGAATTGCTCCTATCTGGTATGCCGCTCAACTCACTCACAGGGCTACTGAGTAACAAAGATAAACTGCATGTCATTGACCAACTTCAAAATAAACCGAATGTAGCCAATGCAGCCACGTCGGTTATTCTGCTGATTTTAAGTTTAGAAAGTCGGCACAAACAGGTGCAACTAGCCCGCTTTACGCCCAACTTCTATCAAGTGTTTTCGAAGTTGGAAGAGTCAGAACAACTCGACAGCTTAAACCACCTATTAACTGAAACTTCCGAACAACTTAGCGTCGCCTTTATTCGTCAACAACTTCAGCAGGAAGATTGCAGTAACTCTATCAAGCGACTGCTGATTGAACACCTCTCGAAAAACCCAAAAACTAGCCATCAGAGCTATTTCAAAGAACTCACTTTAGGGACATCAAGTATCATAGTTGTGGATTCTTCAGTAAAAAGTAGAACAGCAACGAACACTGCCCCTATAAATGAAATGATTAGCGCGGAAATCATTGACGCTAATGCTCAACCAGCATTTATTACATCAACACTTGATGCATTAAAACAAGCTCACTCACCTGCTATCTCTAACGCTAACTCTACCGTCGCATCTACTTCAGTAAAGAAGCGCTCGAAAAGATCAGCAAAAATAGAGCGCCTTGAAAATCAAACGATCGCTCTAGAGTTTTGCTCAAACAAAACATGGCTGTGCAGCCTTTGCTCTGACGACAAAATAAGTCATCTAACCAAAGCAGCATTCTACGCCTGGATTCATGCCTTATGTAGACACAGCATAAGCTTTTCCGATGTACAAACATCACGCTTTAATCTACTCGTGTTAGAACTCTTGCTAGATGAGCAATCCGAAAATATCGGCGACATCCTCGACTGGCTTGGCGATGATTGGATACAACAGAACCGTTTGTCACTGATGTCATCACCCTGCTTATCTTTAAGAGTCGGCTTAATAAAACACATCAATGACGAGCAACAATTATTAGAATTGATCAAACATTCGTATATCGGCATTCAGCACGCAGCGCTCAATCAACTTGCGCTTAATGGTGTTTGTCCCCAGAAGAAACTGATCGGGTTGCTTTTGGAAGAGCCGTTACTTTATCCACAGTTGGCAAACTTTGAAGCACATACGGTTTATGAAATACTTGAAAGTGAATTCGATCGCCGATCCTCAACGACTCTTCAAGCCACTCTCACGTATCTTGAAACGACAAGTAATCCCCCCCTAACAAAGAACTCAAATCTGGTAGCAAAATCATGTCCATTGATTTGAGGCTTTCATTTTTACTTCACTCGCAGCCGGTAAAGTTAGTAGCAACGAATTAAGCCTCGCTTTGTAAGGTATTGTATGGGTTTGTCTAACAGCAACTTCTGTCACTAAACAACGCACTTCAGTTCCGTATATTGATACTTCGTATGAATAATAAGGTGTGTCATGAAAACTCTATCTTTAGCTACCTTAGCGACAGCTATCTTTCTCATTGGATGCGGTTCAAATCAAAGTAAATCGCTATTCAATCAGGCAAACGCAGCACCGTCAGTTGTACATGGAGTCACGATTGAAGCCGTTCCCTCTCAATTCGCTGAATACTCTCAAGCAGGCTACAACCGATATGTAGCGGTCAATGCCCCGAATGGCAAATCTATCCATATTTTGATTATGGATCGCCTGAGCGATTATCAAATAGTCAAAGCCGTCAATGTTCTCAACCACTATCTAACTCCTGTTGATGGCACTAAGTATGGGAGCACTGACTCAAAACGCGAGATTGCAAACGCGATGGCTAACAATGGCGCAATACTTAAGCTAATGAATTATTACGATGAGCCACGATACAACGATGACTTGCCCGGTCAGCCCTTGTTCGAAGAAGAGATTCAGGTTGAAGGCGGCGAATGGTATGTCCAACAAGATTATGAAGAGCATCGTGACGCCTCTTATGAGGAAATACTGCATTTAGTCCATGACTATGGCATCGGGGTTTTTAACGCGCCTGAAGATGCAGTAACCGCATTACCTGAATTTCAAAAAGAATTTAATGCGATACAGAGACAAGCATTACACAATGCTTACACACCACCCCGTGATATTTTAGAAGAGTGGCAAGAAGAAGTCAGCGTTGATCAAGAGTACTTTGCCGCTGTAATTGATAGCTACTACGGGCTTTGGGGAGCATACAACGGCAAAGGTATGTGGGGGTTATACCAAGTTAAAACCCGCGACGATTTCTCAAAAGAAGACCCCGATGCACAAGCGATAGTAGAACAGATTTTCTCTCCAACATTAACTTACGATGCATACCTTGCCGATACATTCACCGGAACATTTAAAATGAGGTATGACCCAGTGACGTCCTATACTCATCACTCTCAATACCTTACTAAACTAACGCTATCAGGTAACAATGATGCGAATATTGAGATCAACCAGCATGACAACCGCGTAACCGGAAACGCGGGGGTAAATACAGTGATCGCCCATGGCCCTAAAAGTGAATACCAAATTCATGATCTGGGGAATGGTAAATTTCAGCTTAATGATACCGTTGTTTCGCGTGACGGCTTGAACGTGCTATCCAGTATCGAAAAAGTACAGTTCACTGATCAGCTTTGGACCTTTTAACTAGCAACACTCAAAAGCCAAATCACTTTCCTAAAGACGTAAAAAAGCCCGACCATTTCTGATCGGGCTTTCTAAATGATGGAGGCGCCTCCCGGAGTCGAACCGAGGTCCACGGATTTGCAATCCGCTGCATAGCCACTCTGCCAAGGCGCCTTTATCAATATAAAATATATTGAAGTGTTTAAAGAGAACCACTCTTTGTTCAACACTCTACTAAAAGTAGAAACTAGATAGATGGTGCCCCGGGCCGGACTTGAACCGGCACAGCGCGAACGCCGAGGGATTTTAAATCCCTTGTGTCTACCAATTCCACCACCAGGGCAACGCAATCATGCGATGCTGATTACCGAAGAGTAAAACACCATCTCTCTGCGACCTAAGCCGTGAGAACGAGGTGTACTTTAACGGATAGAAAAAATTCGTCAACAGTAAATTTTATCTTTCAATTCAAGTGATTAATTATCGAACTCAAACGAATGAATTTAGTGCAGCTTGTACGGTTCTTATTCGTAGATTTTGAGTTTGAGTTGGAATTCAAAGGCCGAATTCCAATTTTCAGACTCACAAAATACTGTCAATTCCATTGAATTAAAGAAACACGCCTTCGTTTTCATGTGCTTTTCACATTCAAAGGCTAGAGTTTTAAGTAACGACTATTACGAAATGACAACGTGAAGCCACTAAAACGATACCAATATGAACGCTACGCTGTGCTCTGCAACCTCGCCTACCCTAGAGTTTTTAAACAAACTCGCTATGGTTTTGACCCTAATGGTCAACGGATCATAAAAAATCAGTTCGGCAAAACCATGATTCGAGTCTTATGGAGCAGCGACAAAGATGAAGTCGTCGTGGTTATCAAGGGGTCGCACAGTGTTTCTGACTGGCTACTCACTTTTGCACTATGGACAAGAAGCTGCAAAAGAATTGGTCTCAACTATCGAGTGCATGCGGGGTTCTACCATCTTATGTTTCAGGAAAGCCAACCAAGCCGTAATGAAGATAAACTGGGAAAAACTGTCATTGAACGCTTGGAAACCACTTTGATTCCTCTATTGGAACAAGGCAAAAGAATATCGATTACTGGCCACTCTTCTGGTGGCTCTATTGGCTGTGTATTCGCTGATTACTTGGACCAAAAATACCCAGGTTGTATTAAACGAATCGTCACGTTTGGGCAGCCCGCGGTCGGTGATTGGAGTTTCAAAAAAAACTACCGTTTAAGCAAAAAAACCTACCGTATCTGTTGCGACATCGATATTGTTACCTTCATGCCGCCCGTACCGCTGTTGTATTGGCATGTAGGGAAAGTACTTTGGCTCTATAACGGCAGGATTTACGAAAACACACCGACGTTAATACGCCTCGGGCGATCAATATTCAGTTGGTTAATCCGGCCTTTCTCTTATCACCTAATGAGTAAGTATATTCGTAACAAAGACTTCTTTGACAAACATTGAGCATGCTCTATAAATAAAAAAGAGCACACGCTTTTACAGCCAGTGCTCTTTCTAGTTTCTAATTGATCTTTGTGCTTAAGCTAATATTAGCCTGAACTTAAAGCTTAAATCGTGACAGCTCTTGTTTCAAGTCACTCGCTAAATGACTTAGCTGATCGGCTTGTGAAACCGCATCGGTCGCATCAACTGCCATCACATCACTCACTTCACGAACAGATTCGGTATTCGCATTGATTTCAGCAGTAACCAGTGACTGCTCTTCAGCAGCAGAAGCTATCTGAGTTGCCATATCGCTGATCATCTGAATTGCCTCACGTATTTGAGCCAAGCTCTCTCCGGCCATATCCACGTCATGTACGCTTGTTTTCGCCATATCGTGGCTTTGTGTCATCACTTTAACAGCACCGCTAGTCGCTTGTTGTAAGCGCTTGATCTTGTCTTCGATCTCTTCTGTTGAAGCATGAGTGCGTTGTGAAAGTACTCGAACCTCATCGGCAACCACGGCAAAGCCTCGACCTTGTTCGCCTGCCCTTGCTGCTTCAATTGCCGCATTGAGTGCAAGTAAGTTAGTTTGCTCCGCTATTTCGCGAATCGTCGCCAAGATAGACGCGATTTGCTGGCCATGCTCTTCAAGCTCACTGATAATAGACACAGCGCTTGTTAGCTCTGTCGCAAGCTCATTGATCGATGATTGGCTTTTAGCCATCTGTTGGAAGCCTTGTTCGCTCAACTCAACAGAGTGAGTCGCACTTTTGGCCGTACTATCAGCATTCGTGGCGATTTCGGCTGTTGCTGTCGCCATTTCTGTCACAGCTGTTGCAACCATTGTGATCTCGTCTTGCTGTCTGCTGACGCTATCGCTGCGTTTTAATGCGCTGCTGTTGGCGTGTTCAGCTCCGTTATTCATTGCCGTCGAAACATCAGTCACGTTTTTCATCATTGCATGAAGTCTATCTACGAACACATTAAACTTGTCGGCAAGTTGCCCTACTTCATCTTTACTCGACACTTGAAGGCGCTGTGTTAAATCACCTTCCCCTTCCGCAATATCAGCTAACGCTTCACTCACTCGACCCAGTTCAACTAATTGACGAGCCACAAACCATGAGGTTGCTGCAGCCATAACGATCAATACAATCAAACCTGTGGTGATTTGGCTAATCAACATATCGAACAACGGCTGCTCTAGTACGTCTTTATCCATTTCAATCACAAGTAGCCAGTCGGTGCCTTTAATAGGCTCAGCCATGATGACGCGCTCATCACCATCAACTTGTGTAAAAATTGTCGTTAAGTTTTGTGCAGCACTGTTTAATCCAGAAACACTTAATTCAGGTGCTATCTCTTTGACTTGCTTAAGGATGAAATCTTTATTCTTATGAGCAACGACCGTGCCTTGCTTATCAATTAGGATCGCTCGTCCATTACCTGGAACCTGAATAGCCAACACATCTTCAATTAGCTTGTCTAACGCAAGGTTAGATGCCACAACACCTATGATCGATCCATTCTCGGTCACAGGATCGGTCAATGTCACCACTAAGGTTTGCATGGTTACACTCACGTAAGGCTTGGTTGTTACTGCGCGGTTCTCAGCTAAGGTTTGCTTATACCAACCTCGAACTCTTGGGTCATACCCCGCTTTATTCAATGAAGGATCATGACGGAACATCTCACCTTCTTTGTTACCGTAATAACTCAATCCAAACCCACCAGATACCAAGGTTTGACGTAAATGAGGAACGATATCTATTGAAGGGTTAAGCTGTACTTGTTGTTTAAGCCCATGTACTGCTTGTTTCTTATCGTAAAACCAGTCACTGATGCCCTTTGCATGGGCTTGAAGTGTATTACGACTTTCACTTTCTATAGCTTGCCAGCTGTTTGTTTGAAAAGTCTTATAACCCATGAAAAGAAGAATGGCAGATGTAACAGCAATCGCCAAAACTACAGAGAAAACCATTTTTCTCTTTAGACTAAATTGCATATTTAAGAACCTCTTATAGAATAATTAAAGAAATATAAAGAGGGACACTATCACTCATACACATGTTTTAATTAGAGTTATCCCATAAAACAATGAAACAAATTGAGCATTATGGTTAATTGTGACTTTGATTTATTTAGCGGTCTATCAACAAAGGTTCAACTTAGGATTCCACCAAAACGGCGTTGGGCTTAGCAAATATCAAAGGGAGAAATGAAGAGGTAAGGACGAAGAAACAAGAAGCAAAGTGCCAGAAACGAAAAAACCAACCACTAGGGCTGGTTTTTCTGAATGATGGAGGCGCCTCCCGGAGTCGAACCGAGGTCTACGGATTTGCAATCCGCTGCATAGCCACTCTGCCAAGGCGCCTTCAAGTCGTGTTTTAAGAGAACGACTCTGTTGATTACTACCAAGCAGGTAACAATCAAATAGATGGTGCCCCGGGCCGGACTTGAACCGGCACAACGCGAACGTCGAGGGATTTTAAATCCCTTGTGTCTACCAATTCCACCACCAGGGCACGCAATTC